>JANNGY010000239.1:0-6444 GCA_031404095.1 Betaproteobacteria bacterium
GAAACATGCCGAACCGGTGAAGCGTCCGAAAGTCGACGTTCATCATTTTGATTTGTTGCAGATAATGGTCGATGCTTTCCACCGCGACCGAAGCCTGGCCGATGACCGCCCCGATGCCTGTCCCCTGTGCCGCGCGCTGCGGCGTTCGGGCTCAGGGTGGGCGGCACGATGTGCCGGCCGCCATTGGCCGCAGGGACTAGGCCAGCGGAGTGCACGACATTCCGGAAGTCCGAGGTACCGAAATGGGCGCAGGCAATCGCTCCATGGATTGCCGGAGGCCGGCATCAATCCCCATTTCATCAGTGCCAACGCCGGCGAATGCGCGTGTCTCGACGCTTTCGCCTTCTCACGTTACGAAAATTGTAGAAATCCAGGTATCGCCTGAGCCCGGCTTTGGCCGTTGAGATGGCCTCAGGCTCTTTTTGCGAGGGCCTCCTGCACGATATCGGCGCGCAGCTGGGCATCGACGTACAACTTCTTGAGCCGACGATTCTCTTCTTCGAGTTCCTTCATCTTGGCCATCAGCGCAACGTCCATGCCGCCAAACTTGGCGCACCACTTGTAGAACATCGCTGTACTGATGGAGTGTTCCGGGCAAAGGTCGGGGACCAACGCTCCCAACTCTGCCTGCTTCAGGACCGCCATGATCTGCCTGTCCGTGAACCGTGACTTCTTCATGCAGAGCTCTCTCCCATCCAAAGTGAGAAAAAGTCTGCCTCCGCTGCCCACCTCTTTGCGGGGGCATTACCCTGGATGGCCGCAGAGCGTCGCGCAGCAAATGCTATCCATCCTGCGCCAGCCCATCGGTCTAGCGCAAGCGTTCGAACGTGAAAGTGCCGATCGGGGCGCCTGTGACGCGATGTATGCCGTCGCGAAAGTCTGTATCTCCGGCCGTGCTGGTAAGCGTCCTGATCAGGGCATGCGGAACAGCCTCGAGGTCGGCCGACCCGAAGCTCGCACCGTTATCGGTACCGGCGTCGTAGACCTCCAGTGGCAACGTCACCTTGGTCTGCCACTGGTTCGCTTGGAACAGCGCCAGCTTGTGCACACCGACAAACCAGTCCGGGCTCGGTGCCACCATGGAGACCAATGTGACGAACGGGTGGGTTTGGGTCACCGTGAATTCAAGTGTCACCTCGGATTGCGTCGCGGCTATGCCACCACCGCTCAAGGCCGCGTCGGCGTGCCCGGCACGCCTGGCCCGATCAACCTCGTCCAGCAGCGCGGTCTTCTGGCCTGTTTCGGCCATGTTCTGGATACCGACCGAGGCGAGTGAGCCTTCGTTCCAGAACGCCATGCCTTCATTGTGGGTCGCACCCACCAGGCCCGAGAAGTGACGGTCGGCGGGAAACTTCGTCGGGAAGGCGGCCTGCGTCCAGTCGGTGCGAAAGGTGACGCGGTAGGTCGCGGAGGGCGAAGCTGTAGGGACGTCCTCCGACGAGCCGCCGCCGCAGGCCGAAAGCACAACAACAGCAGCAATCGCGACAAGGGTTCGGCATCTGAGTTTCATCGAGTTCCTTTGCGTACGAACGGTGGCGCATGTTGCCCTCGTCGCTGCGAATGGGGCGTTCCTTACTTGGGCGCTGCCTTTCCATCGCCGAGCGACGCAAGTGCCGTCGAGCCGCCAGTTGGCCCAGCACCTGGGCGTCTCGCGGACCACGGTAACGCTGGCATTGCAGGCGCTGGCCGACAAGGGCCTCATCACCAGCCGCATGCGCAGCGGGTACTACGTAAGCGAACGGATCCAGGCCACCTACCTGGGTGCCCGCCAGCGCGCCGAAGCGCCCATGCCGGTCAGCGTCGTGCGCTGGTCCGATCGCCTCAAACTGACACCGTCGGCACAACGCAATATCGTCAAGCCGAGTGATTGGCAGCAGCAACCCTATCCCTTCATCTAGGGCCAGTTCGACGCCACTCTCTTTCCGAGTGCCGACTGGCGCGAGTGCGTGCTCGAGTCGCTCCAGTCCAGCGGGTTGCGGCGGTGGGCGCCCGACCACATCGACCGCGATGACGAGTCGCTGGTGGACCAGATTCACCGCCGCCTGTTGCCCGCACGAGGCATCTGGGTCGAGCGCAGCGACATCCTGGTGACCACCGGTGCGCAGCAGGCCACTTTCCTGCTCGCAACGCTGCTACTGGGCACGGCCGCCCATATAGGCATCGAGAGTCCCGGCTACCCCGACTCGCGCAACAATTTTCTGCTGCGCACCCGGCATGTGCGCGCGTTGCGGGTCGAGGAGCAAGGGCTGGTGATGGGACCGGCGCTGACCGGATGCGAGTACGTCTACGTCACGCCCAGACATCAGTGCCCGACGACCGTGACCATGCCGTTGCAGCGCCGCATCGAGCTGCTGGCGCGGGCCGGGCGCGATAACTTCGTCGTCATCGAGGACGATCGCGAGAGCGAGCTCAATTTCTCCGGCCAGCCGACGCCGGCGTTGAAGAGCCTCGACACCCAGTCACGTGTGATTTACATCGGCAGCCTCCCCAAGACCCTGGCCCACGGGTTGCGTCTTGGCTATGTGGTAGCGCCGGCCGAGTTGATCCGCGAGCTGCGCGCGCTGCGTCAGCTGGTGATGCGGCATGTGCCCACCAACAACCAGCAGGTTGCGGCCAGCTTCATCGCCCACGGGCATCAGGAGGCCTTCGTGCGGCGCCTGAACGTGGCCTATCGCGCGCGGGCGGAGCGGCTGCGCGCCGCGCTGGCGCAGCACGCACCCGCCCTGCGGCCGGTCGCGGCACAGGGCGGGTCGGCCCTTTGGGTCAGCACACCGAAGGGAACCGACACATCTGAACTGGCGTCGCGCCTGTATCGCCAGGGTGTCGTGGTGGAACCGGGCGACGCGTTCTTCGCCGGCACGCGGCAACCGAAGCATCACCTGCGGATCGGCTACTCGTCGATTCCGGTCGAACGGATCGAGGCTGGCGTGCGGGTGATTGCCAGGGAACTTTCGGTGCCGAAGAACGCAAAGGGCAGGCCGATCGGCCTGCCCTTGGTCATGGCGGCGCATGGTTCCATCCCAGCATCGGCCCTTCAGAAGGTAAGCGCCTGCAGGGGCTGCAACGGACTCAGTGAAATACTTCGCGCCATTGCAACAAATCGCGGCTCGGCGCGCAACGGCAGCCAGCGATGTTCGACCTGGAGATACATGAGCCGCAGGTCGCGCACGGTGTACGCGCGATCCAGCCAGTCAAGTGCCTGCGTGTTCTGCCCAAGCGCAACCAGAACCAGCGCAATTCCTACAGGCGATATGTAGGCGGTTTGGCTTTGCGCGACCAGCGCGTTCAGAATCGCGTACGCCTCATCGGTACCACCAGTCAAGGTGAGCGCGTACGCGAGATGGCTGCGGGCGATGACGCTGCCACGCGAGTCACTTACGGCCCGGCGCAGTGCTGCCAGTGCCTCGAGCGTCCGCCCAGCTTGCAGATAGACGTTGCCCAGGCAAGTGTGTGCAATCCAGAAATGCGGATTGATTGCCAGTGCATGTTCGATTCGTGCGACCCCTTCGTCGAGCGCGCCGTGCATGACCAGCGCGGAACCTTCGAGTGTATGGGCAATCAGCGACATGGGATCAGTTTCGCGCGCCAGGCGCAACTCAGCCACTCCCTGCGCGGTGTGGCCGCTGGTGACAAGCATGTTGCCGAGCCCAAGATGGGCGGACGTGGAACTGGGATTGAGTTCAAGCGCGTACCGGAAGAATCGCTCGGCAGCGACGCGGTCCCAGTCGAACAAATACTTCACCCAACCCAGATTCGCGTGCCCAACGCTGTGACGCGGATCGAGTTCGATAGCGCGCATTGCCGCTTTGCGCGCGGGCTCGAAGGCGTCACGTGGCGCGGTGTTGGATGTAAATGGCAATCGTCGATACAGATCCGCAAGTCCTGCGTACGCGTACGCATAGGAAGGATCGGCCACGATCGCTTGTTGGTACAGCGCGAGGCTGCGCTCAAACGAATCAGGCGTAAACAATTCCGACTGGTAGCGCGCGGCAAGAAAGAGTTGATACGCGTGGGCATTCTGGGTCCCGGCTGCGGTTAGGCCCGCGCGCTCGGACTTCGACAACGCCGGTGCGAGCCTGTCGGCGACCCGCAACGAGATCCGCTCCTGCACTTCGAACACGTGGGTAAATGGTTCGTCAAAGGTGCCGCTCCAGGCAGCCACGCCATCAGCCGTGTTGAGCAGGCGCGCGGTCACGCGCACGCGATCGCCCCAGCGCTGCACGGTGCCGTCCACAATCCAGGCAACATCCAGATCGCGCGCCGCGCGCAACGGGTCGGTGTCGTTGCGACTGAAGCGGCGTACCGAACCCACTGAACGCACGACGATTCCACGCGCTGCACTCAGGCGCGTGATCAGACTGTCGGCCATGCCGAGCTCGAGAACTTCGTCGCGACTTTCCTCCATCAGCGACTTGAAAGGCAGCACGGCGAGCGTAGTCAATGGAACCGGTGCTGGTGGAGTTGACTCGGAAGCAAGCCAGCGTCTCGCGGCAAATGCACCGGCGGCGACAACGGCTGCAACACCACCCAAAACGACCAGCCGCCGCGGCGTGTTTGCAGGTGAGACGGCGCTGGTGTCCCGTGGTGAGGACGTGCCCACACCCTGGAGCGTGCACTCCTCCTTGCCGTCTTGCACGGAGGGGTGGGCCGAACGCAACAGACTTGGCGCCAAAGGCACCGGCTCCGCGCACTCGCTTGTCATCGAAGTCATCGATGGCGCAGACAACGATGTCATCGATGCAAAGCCTGATTCAGCCGCATTGGTCGCAGGTGCCGCGCGGTTGATTTCAACGCCGGGCGCGAGCGAGGGCGACACCGGCCGCACCGGCGCCACGAACCGCAGGCCGCGCCGCGGCACGGTCAGGATGTAGCGGTTATCGCCGCCGTCATCGCCCAGCGCTCGGCGCAGCGCTAGCACCAGTTGGTTCAGGTTGTTCTCCTCGACCACCTGACCCGGCCACAGCGTTGCCATCAGCCGGTCCTTGTCCAGCAACTCGCCAGCATGCTCGACCAAGTACAGCAACGCATCGAACAGGCGCGGCGACAGCGCGACCGGTGTGCCATCGCGGCGCCATACGCGGCGGTCGGGCATATCGAGCCGGAAATCACCGAACGCAACGCACTGGGTGCCCGAAGTTTGCTCGCCAGGTGCGCTCGGTTCAGAAGAATTCATGCGTTTTCATTGCGCCACAATGATTTTTAATCATACCTCGAGCAACTCTGGGCCGGTCGGTGGCGTCTACCCAATGGCGCCGCCGCACTCTCGACCATTATCGGAGAATCGCATGAAAGATGAAACACGTCGTTCAGTGCTGCTGACAGCAGTCCCGTCGATTGTCACCGCGCTTCTGGTGCAGGCCTGCTTGTCGGGAGGCGATGCCACCGCACAGGCTGCAGCCGTAGTGGATCTTGACCCTGTTGAGGGGGTGTGGGAAGCCGTGATCACGGGACGCGATTGCGCGACGGGCGCAGTACTAGGCACATTTCGTGGGCTCGAGATGTTTCACCGCGGCGGTACCTTGACCGATACCAACGCAGCACCGCCATCCACGCGCGGCGTCGGGATGGGCGTCTGGAAGCGCACCGGTGCCGGACCTGGCTACACCGCCGCCTTTCGCTTCAACCGCTACAATCCGGACGGCTCATTGGCCGGCAGCCAAAAGGTCACTCGCTCGTTCACGCTTTCGGCCGACGGTAACACCCAGACGTCGACCAATACTGCGTCGGTGATCGACCTGACAGGCGCCGTGGTGCAAAGCCAATGCGCCACGGATGTCAGTACGCGGGCCTTCGCACTGTAAAGATTTGCCACCGGCTCGCGCAGTCGTCCCAGCCGATCGGGACGCCCAGCGCGGCCGGACCGTGCCGCGCCATTGGCCAGTCCACTCGGTCGATCTTCGCGCCCGAGGCCGTGATCACGGGCAACCAGCGCTGGTTTTCCACGCGCACGAACTCCGCGAACTGCTCGGCGCTGCGCTGCGTGACCGGCGTGCCGGCTTCGATGAATTTCTTCTGGATGTCCGGCCGCGCCAGCACCCGGTTGAGTTCGCCCGCAAGCCTGCCCACCACGTCCTGCGACATGCACGGCGGCCCCAGCAAGCCCTGCCAGCCCGCCGTCTCGAGTTGCGGAAAGCCCGACTCCCGCATGGTCGGCACATCGTCGGTGGAATCACCGCAACGAAATAGGTGGACACGATCTGGCCGATCGCCGTGAAGTCCTTCACCGGGTCGTACGGCGGCTTGGCCATCATCGATGGCGCGAGCGCGAACGGGCCGATTTTCCAGCGGATCGGTGCGTTCGGGCCCTCGACGACCGTGCGGTGCTCCCGGTTGACCGCTTCCGGGGCGCGGCATGCTCCAGGCACGAGAATGCAGTCGGCGTCAGAACGACACGCGTCCCTTGCAGGAAAAGGCGATCAGGAAATCGTGCCCGCACTTTCCGCA
>JANNGY010000240.1:0-3842 GCA_031404095.1 Betaproteobacteria bacterium
GCCCGTCTTGAGCGTGATCTCACCGGGGTCGGTGATCTTGCCGCCGAGCTTCGCCGTCAAATCGCGTGCCAGGTTCGCCCGCTTCAGAAAGAGTATTTGGGATTCACTTCGCCGGTTTTTGCCCAAATCAGATTAATCTGCACACCCGCAGGCTTGAAGATTTCTTTGGCCGACTGGATGCTCTGCAGCAAGCGCTCCAAGGTGACCTTTTTGAACGCCGGGTCAAGATTGGATGGGAAGTACACCCCAACATCCATCGTAGGCTTACCTGCCACCAAGTCCTTGTTGAAGGCGGCGACATCTACTGTGTCTACTGCCTTCCAGGCTACCGGAGTGGATTCGACAGAGACTGGCTGTTCGATTCCGGTTCGACTTTGAGCGCAGCCGGCCAAGGCAATCGCGGCGAACAGGTAACTTAGCTTCTTCATGACCCGGCGCCTCATCAATTGTTGATGTTCTTAAGTACCTCGTCGAATTTCGGGTTTACCGATTTGGCGAAAACAATCGCCGGATGGTCAGGCTTCAATGCGTTGTAATAGAACGGCGTCCCACTTGCCTTCTCCTTTTCCAGCGAGGCTTTCATCTTCTTGATTCCGGCCATGAAAGGCTCATACGCCTCGCCCTTTTTCTTGGTCTTTACCACCAGCAAGAACGCGCCTTCGGAAAACGGCGCTTCCCAGCCGGTGGGCATATTGTCGCCAAATCTGAAAAGTGAGCCAGCCTCCATGACTTGTCGCTTTCCTTCACTGACAAGTACCCATTTTCCACGCACGGTATAAATAATGCTTCCCGTCGCATGCGGGTGTTCGCCCAGGAACATTCCAGGTTTCAACTCAATAAAAAATGCCCGCGTCTGCTCGGCGTAGAGAAGAGGTCCAAAGATTCCTTCATGTGTCAGCACGCCTACCGATTTAAGTGCATTTTCAATGTTTGGAATGATTTCCACATTCTTGGCAAGTTGAATGAACTCCGGAGAGACCGGTGTTGCCGCCACGGTCTTCTTTTCAAGGATCACCGCCTTGCTGCCCTTTGAGGAATCGTGAGTATTGTCACCGTGGTCATGCGGGTGTTTTTCTTTGTTTACGGTTTGAGCGCTAACGCAAATGGGCATCAGGAGCATTAACAAGGAGATTCCGAGCTTCATAATAGTGTCCTCTTATTGATGAGATTGAGATACGGTTGGGTTGCGAGATCTAGGATTTCAACTCAATATCTAACGTCATACACTGGAGCGGGTTGTTGATTCATGTTATGGAAATCTGGAGAAAGGGACCTGCGGGATGAGGAAAATTTTGTGCAGCCAACGACATGGATGCATGTTTTCGCGCATTGCGAGATGGTCGCGTCAGTACGACGATCAACCGCGCCACTGCAGCCGATGGCATTCAAGTGTGCTCCATCTCTCGCTCAGATCTTGAAATCGTCAAAGGCTACGTGTTCATCTTTGACGCCCAATTGCTTTAGCATCGCCCGGGCCGCAGCCAGCATGGCCGGTGGGCCACAGACGTAAAAATCGCAGGACGGGAGATCAGGGTGAGTGCGTAGCAGAGATTGGTGTGCGACTTCGTGAACCAGGCCAGTCGGCAGGCCCGCTGCCGCGACGGAATCCTTTCCTGCGTCGGATAGGACCAGTTGCCATTTGAAGTTTGCAAACCTTGTCGCCAGCAGTGACAGTTCGTCAACGTATGGTGCATCCCTGAGGTTGCGCGCACCATACCAATAGTGGATTGGCTCCTTTGCACCACCTTCCAATAGAGATCGAATCATTGCGCGCAACGGTGCCATACCGGCGCCACCGCCAATGAAGATTTTTTCCCTTTCTCCAGGCTGGAGGGCAAAATCGCCGAACGGCCCGCTGAATCGTACGATATCGCCTTCCCTCAGGCTGTACAGATAGGCCGAACCCATACCCGGCGGATGGTTTTTGCGTGTCTGGCTGCCGTGCATGAACCGCGCCAGCAGGGTGAGATGGCCGTCCGCCTGTTCGACCGGGCAGGACAATGAATACGAGCGGCGCAACGCGGACTTGTTGTGCCATCGATTCGGC
This sequence comes from Betaproteobacteria bacterium, assembly GCA_031404095.1. Lineage (GTDB taxonomy): Bacteria > Pseudomonadota > Gammaproteobacteria > Burkholderiales > Usitatibacteraceae > UKL13-2. The sequence continues at coordinate 2,048 of JANNGY010000240.1, forward strand.
AGGTCCAGCGATGCCCAGTCGCCCGCTTGGTCTTTGGGAAAGTCGATCTGCTCCCGGCCCATGCTGTACTCGGGGACGTGGATTTGAAGGTACGAGCCCGGCTGCCATTGGACATCCGAATTTGATTCGGGGGCCAAAACAACTTCGCGCAGGAACGGGGTCACGGCGCGAGTACTTATGACCCTGGCGCACTGCTCATCCCAGCATCCGCCTGCCCCATTGACCTCGATTTTCAAATCGCAATCTATTTTCAAGTTGCAGGCGAGGCGATTACCAACGTTTATCTTTCCTGCCTCCAATTGCGCCCGGTCGGCGCTGGTAGGCGGTGGCGCGCTGCCCAATACCCGCACCTCGCACAGTCCACAACTCTGACCTCCGCCGCAGTTGGAGGGCAGTTGCATGCCCTGCCGCGCAAGCGCTTGAAAGACCGTATCGCCGCCTGGCGCGAACAAGGTTTTTAGTAAATTGCCATCAGGCGCGAATACACTTATTTCACGCCGGTTGCGCCAGGATTGAGGAATGAATTCGGCAAGCCGAAAGCTTGTGATGAGCAACCAGGTGCCGCTAAGAGCGAGCCAGAGTCCGCCAATGGCGGTGCTGACCACAAGCACATTGTTGAAGTCCTTGCGCTCGTAATAATCCATGATATGCAACATCCAGAAGATGTCGAACAAGCGCCACGTTCGGTTGCGGTGTTCCAGCACATCACCTTGCAGCGACAAATAGACTGTCGTGTCTTCCGCGTCGGAGAAATCAATGCGCCAAACCTTACCCTTGTGCGCGCGGGTTTCGAGCGATGGCTCCACCAATTCCGCCCGCGCCGGGCGTCCCGGTCCGACATAGGAGGCCTCGGCCAGCCGTTGCGCAAGATCGGCGGTAAGCTCAACCCCTTTGCCATCCGTGGCATCGATCATTGCGATGCCTTTCTCGCCGGCAAGGCGATAAATTGGCTGATTGAGCAGCCATCCCGTTGTGATGGTCTGGACAGGTGTGGCCGCACCCACGAGCACATTGTTGACAGACACGGCGTTTTCCGGCCAAAGCCGTTTGCTCTGCGGCGGCGCACGAAACTCACGCCCCCTCACTTTTTCGGAATCGAGCAAGCTCATCACAAGGCCGCTACACATCCAAAGCACCAGTTGCAGCCCTATTACCAGGCCGATCCACTTGTGAATCTTGCGCATCCAGGGCGTCATCATGCCGCGTTGCGCCTGCGAAAGCTGTAGAAGACGAGCCAGGCGCCGCTCAATGCAAATACCAGACCGATGCCTGAGGCGGCGCGCAAAAGGGTGTTGTTGACATCAGTGCGATTGTCGTAATCCATGATGTGCAACATCCACAGGAAATCAAACCAGCGCCACAGCGTGTGACGGCGTGCCAGCAGGTCGCCTGTATTCGGAGAGAAATACAGCGTTGTTTCGGCCCACTCATCGTAGTGCACGGCCCACATCGGCATCGGTCTGGGGCGTCGGGCAACTTCCTTGGGAACCTCGGTGATCAAGGTGACATCGCGAATTTGCGCCGTCCCTTGATAGATTTCCTTGGCAAGTGCCACGATTGCATCCCGATTCAACGGGCTAATGGTCTCGCCGGTTTGCGCATGAACCAACGAACTCTTTTCTCCCTGGCGAATTTCAAAGACCTCCTGTCCCAGAAACTTTTTGAGCCGCAAGGATTGGATGCCGGGATATAGCGATTGCAGTTTGCCAATTTCCATCCGGTCGCCGGATTGAACCAGCGGCACGCTGGTGACATGCGCAAGGTGGTCGCCATGAATGACATCGAGCGAAATGAC
>JANNGY010000241.1:0-4766 GCA_031404095.1 Betaproteobacteria bacterium
TCCGGACCGGCGGAGTGTGTCCAGCAGGTCAAGCCGAGCGGGAGTCAGCTCGGTAAACAGCGCACGCGCCGATTCGAAGCTCAGACGGTAGTCGGGCGCTCGCCCGCGACGAGCACCGGCGACCTGCTGTGCGACAGCGCCGAAAATCGAACCCTTACGGCTAAGTTCAATGATTGCCTTCATGGAGTACTCCATCCGTTCACATCGCGTTCGAAATCCGCCAGAAGCTGTTCAAGCGTGGTGAAGTTGTAGGCTGCCTCGCGCTCACCCAGATGCCGGTGGTCACCCTTGCCGCGTTCGTTGTCGTATCGAACCCGGCATACTCCCGCAGCACCATAGTAGAGTCGGTACTTGTAGCTGTGTGTCGATGGCGTCAGGGATTCGGAAAGCTCCCAGTTCACGAACTCGATGATCGAGCCATCGTCACGAAATTCCTTTGCTCTGGCTATGAGTGCAGCAGGCATATATTGCATGGTAGCAATATATGTGTGGTGCGTCTACTTTCTCCTATCGCGCAGTTGAATCAGCGGAAACGCTATTGGACACATACCACTCCCTCAAGCAAATCCCTCTCAATCTCCCTTTAGAAAAGGGAGAAGTGCCGTGCTATGGGCGCCCATGAAATGAACATTGAGTAATGCAACAAGATTTTGCGGATTCGAAAGGTTTCCACACATGAAAACTCAAGCACTGGCGGGCGTTTCCAGCCATTTTCGTGCCAGAGGCCGCGCCAGTGCTGGAGTTTCACGCCAGGGAACTTCTCGAAACCTCAAAAATTTGTCATCCTCGCGCAAGCGGGGATCCATTTTTCTACGCACATCAATGATTTACGAAAATTGGATTCCCGCTTGCGCGGGAATGACAGGGTTTTTAGAAGTTCCCGCCATTGCCGGATCAAAGAATTTTCAGCACATTCGCAACCGCCAGCGCCAGCAATGCCGTCAGTGTGCCGGCGGTCCCAACAAAACGGCCGGGCGAGCTCCCGCCAGTCGAATAAATCCCCCAGGCGTGCAGAACCCGCGAGGCAAAAAACACGGCGCCAAAGGCATGCAGTATCAGTTCGCCGCCGCCATTGAGTTCAAAAGCTGCGAGCAGGATCAGGAAAAGCGGAATGTACTCGCTGGCATTGCCGTGCGCGCGTATGGCGCGTTGCAGATCGCGATTGCCGCCGTCCCCCAGACCGACGCGCAGGCTGCGCCGCAGCTTCACCGTCACCAGCGCCAACAGGATCAATAGCAGCGCCAGCAGCGAACCGTAGAGTGCGGTGATCGGTATCAAGGCAGTCAGGTCACCGCCAGCTGTTGGTTGGCCGTTTCCAGCCGCTCCACCAGCGTCTCCAGGAATTTCCGGTCGAACAGCCGCCGGCAACTGGGGCTGGCGCTGCTGAGATCGGCCGCCCGCACTTTCATGACAATGCTGTCGGTGGCGGTGCAGATGCTCGCCGAGCGCGGGCCGTCGCGCTTGGCCAGGTAGGACATTTCGCCGAAGCAGTCGCCGGCGCCAAGCACGTTCAGAAGGCGCTTGCCGCGCGTTACCCGCACCGTACCGCTGGCCAGGATAAAGAAGGAGTCGCCGACGTCGCCTTCGCTGATGAGCGTGGTCTCGGCAGGGAACGGCCGCCATTTGCTGATGCGCAGTACTTCCCACAATTCGTTTTCGGGAAAATCGCGGAAGAATGAAAGCGTCTTCAGCAGGCTGAACTGCTCCGTATCGGAAACCTCGCTCTTATTCTGCTGCGGCGATTGTTCACCCTGCCACAGGGCGGCAAGGTCCGTACCGAAATCCTCCCACGACTGATAGCGCCGGGCGATATCCTTGGCCATCGCCTGCTTGACGATATCTTCCATCGGTGCCGACAGGTCGGGGCGGAAATTCGAGGGCGGATCCGGATCGTGATTGACGATCTGGTAGGCGAGGCTGGCCGGATTCGAGGCCTCGAACGGCGCGCGCCCGGCCAGCAGCATGTACATGACCATGCCGAGGGCGTAGATGTCCGATTGCACCGTCGCCTTCGCACCGGTGATGATTTCCGGCGCCATGTACAACGGCGAGCCGACGGCCGCGACCTGGGTCTTGTCCGACACCCGGTTCAGGGCGGCGCCGAAATCCGCCAGCTTGATGTCGCTGCCGGATTTGTGGAGGATATTGCCCGGCTTGACATCGCGGTGAATCAGGCCTTGCGTATTGGCAAACGCCAGTGCGCGCACACACTTGAAGACGATCTCCGCGACGACTTGCGGATCGAGCAGGTGTTCAGGCTTGCAATACTTTTCCAGCGTACCGCCTTCGACGTACTCCATGACGATATAGCTCATGTCCTCGTCAACCACGGCGTCGTAGATGGCAACGATGTGCGGATGCATCATCTTGCCGGCGAGCGAGGCTTCGTTCAGGAACATGCTGCGATACATGGCGCCGTCCTGGGCATCCTTCAGCACCTCGGGAAACATCACCTTGATCGCAACACTGCGGCTATTGAAGCTGTCTTCCGCGAGATAGACAGCCCCGGTCGCGCCGCGCCCGAGCTCGCGCTGCACGCGATACTTGCCGATGTGCTCGATGACGGGTTCGGTGTCAGTCATGAGGCCAGGCCTCGCCGGTCAAGTGCAATATTGCAGCAATAGCCACGACGCCCCTCCCTGAAGTAATCATCCGGCCCGCAGTGGTGACAAATATGCCGATAATCCGGCCGCGTGTAAACCTGCCCGTCCGGGTCAGTCACCACAGGATATCTGATGATACGCCGACTGCCTGTTCAGGCCTTGTTTGCGGTCATGGGAGCGTTCGCGCGGCGACGCGGGCAATGATGCTGCAACAAGCTGCCCAGGTGCCTGTTGAAAAACGAAGTACCCATTTCGGCGCGCACCGCGTCAGGCACTTCTCCCTTTGGAAAAGGGGTGAGACAGGGAATTCGCGTCCCGCGGGACGCGCCTGTCAAACGGCCAGCCAATGCAGTGGCTGGCGCGCCCTGCAAGGGATTGAGAGGGATTTGCCGCGGTTGTGACGCAAAGACGACCGAAAATCCACCTCACCCATGCAGGGCGCGTGGCCAGTTGCATCGGGCCGCCGTTCGGCAGGCGCACCGCATGCGGTGCGAAACCCCTGCCTCACCCTCCTTTAAAAAGGAGGAAGTGCCTGGCGAGACCCTGCAAGAATCGAACATTTCGAATTTCAAAAAACCCTAGAACAAACCGACGATCTTGCCCTCGTCGTTGACGTCAATGGCGTTCGCGCTCGGTACCCTCGGCAGGCCCGGCATGGTCATCACGTCGCCGCACACCAGCACGATGAACTCCGCCCCGGCTGCCAGCCGCACTTCGCGAATCGTCAACACGTGGTTGCTCGGCGCGCCGCGCAACTGCGGATCGGTTGAAAACGAATACTGCGTCTTGGCGACACAGATCGGATAGTGCCCGTAGCCGTCATCCTGCAATCGCTTGATCTGGCCACGAATCTTCGCATCGGCCGTGACATCGGACGCCCCGTAGATCTTGGTCGCAATCGCCTTCATCTTCTCCCACAGCGTGGCGCTCTCTTCGTAGACGAACTTGAAATTGTTCGGCTGCTCGCACATCTCCACCACCATGTTCGCCAGGGCCACAGCGCCCTTGCCGCCATCGGCCCAATGCTTTGCCACCACCACCTTGGCGCCCAGTTTTTCACAACGCGCGACCAGCACCTTCAATTCAGCATCGGTGTCATGGGTGCGGTGATTAATCGCCACCACACACGGCAGGCCATAGTTCTGCGTGATGTTGTGGATGTGCCTTTCCAGGTTGACCATGCCTTTTTCAAGCGCCTCGACGTTTTCCTTCGACACTTCCTTCACATCCATGCCGCCGTGATACTTAAGTGCGCGAATCGTGGCGACAATCACCACCGCCGACGGTCGCAGCCCCGACTTTGCGGCATTTGATGTCGATGAATTTTTCCGCGCCGAGATCGGCGCCAAAGCCGGCCTCGGTCACGACGTATTCGCCCAGCTTCAGCGCCGTTTGCGTCGCGATCACCGAATTGCAGCCGTGGGCGATATTGGCGAACGGGCCACCATGAATGAACGCCGGATTGTTTTCCAGCGTCTGCACCAGATTGGGCAACAAGGCATCTTTCAGCAGCGCCGTCATCGCCCCCTGCGCATTAAGGTCCAGAGCGCGGATCGGCTTCTGGTCGCGGGTGTAGCCGACGACAATCTTGCCGATGCGTGCCTTCAAGTCCTTGATCGACGTCGCAAGGCAGAAGATCGCCATGATCTCGGATGCCACCACGATATCGAAGCCATCCTGGCGCGGATAGCCGTTTGCCGGGCCGCCGAGCGCGACGGTGATGTCGCGCAGCGCGCGATCGTTCATGTCCACCACCCGCTTCCAGACAATGCGGCGTACGTCGAATCCCAGGTCGTTGCCGTGATTGATGTGATTGTCGATCAATGCCGCCAGCAGGTTATTGGCCAGCGCAATGGCGGAAAAATCCCCGGTGAAGTGCAGGTTGATATCCTCCATCGGCACCACTTGGGCATAACCGCCGCCGGCCGCGCCGCCCTTCATGCCGAAAACCGGCCCCAGGGATGGCTCGCGCAGGCAGATGATGGCCTTCTTGCCGATGAGATTGAGCGCATCGCCCAGTCCCACCGTGGTGGTGGTCTTGCCCTCGCCCGCCGGGGTCGGCGAGATCGCGGTGACGAGCACCAGCTTGCCGCTCTTGCGGTCCTTTAACGAATCCACGTAGTTGAGCGAGACCTTCGCCTTGTAGCGGCCATACGGTTCCAG
>JANNGY010000242.1:0-2525 GCA_031404095.1 Betaproteobacteria bacterium
ATCATGGCGCGCCAGCGCCTGCTCAAGGCCGCCAAGGCCCTGGCCGAGCAGGGCACGCCGCCGCCCGGCACCAACCCGGAACACCAACGTGTGCGCTCAGCGGCCGTCGTGTTGCCGCACGGCGAGGCCTTCAAGGACGCGGCGCGCGATGCCTTGCAAGCGGCACCGGGCAAGGCGCATGCTTCGGTCTGAATGCCATCCAACGCCGACACCATCGCGGGCTGGACGCGCGAGCGCTTCGGCCTGCCCGCGACTTGCATCGTGTTGGCAAACGAAGTCGCCAGCATGCTGCCCGGCTTTCCGCCGCGCTTCACCGTGATCGTGTTCTGGACCGGTGCGCTCGCGCAGCGGCATCACTTGAAGGTCTTCAAGCCGATGGATCAGGTGCTGCCCGACGACCTGCCGCCGTACTGGATGCGCGATGCGTTGGCGGTGCCCCCCGGTTATTCCTGCGAGTGCTGCTGAGATGCTGAAGCTGAAAACCGTCACCCGCACGCAGGGCAACAACCAGGCGCTGAAGGACGGCAGCATTGTGCCGGCCGGCTTCGAGTTCGATTTTGAAGATGTGCCGGTGCTGATCGATGGCTTTCGGCGCATGGTGCGGGGCCTCGAGTTCGATGTCTGCGAAATGGCGCTCACGACCTATGTCTGCGCACGGGCGCATGGCAAACGCTTCACGGCCGTGCCAATCTTCCTGGTGCGCGCGTTTCATCACGGCGCGATCCACATAAACACCGAGGCCGGCATCACGCACCCAAAGGATCTCGAAGGCAAGCGCATCGGCGTCAACCGCGGCTACACCGTGACCACGGGTCTGTGGGCGCGCAGTGTGCTGCAGCGCCAGTATTCTATCAAAATTGGACGTTTTGGCAATGGGTCGTGTCTCTCACGGCATTGGCTCTGGGACTCATCCCCCCTCTTATTCGTTTGTGGAAGGGGCCGAAGCTTGACCTAGAGCCACACGACAGAATTCAGATCACTCACACTGTTGGCAATCCAAATCTATCCCTGTTCGTGCTCCTGCGAAATACTGGTGGGCGACCGATTAGAGTCCGATCAATAGATTTGGAGATCAAACCGACCGGCAGCGAAGCATTTCTCGCCCCCGGGAAAACCTACTTTCCCTTACAGGCTGAAAACAAGCAGGCAATTCTTTCACCCTTCAAGCTCGCTCCAGATGAGGATTGGTCACACGTAGTCTTCTTCTTCACTCCGTTTTCAAGAAAAGATGAAACTACATAACGGCACTTTGTCGGTAATTTGAGATCCGACCTCGTTGCTAAGAAGGCATTGCCAGGTAACGCGAACGTAATCGTGGATTCGGATCCGACAACCGTCCAACCAGTGATCGAATTCTTTAATACCAAGTTTAGGTGGCACTCCGGAGAGTATGAAGTGATAGTTACAGTCCATACCGACCCCAAACGTGCGACTGTCAGCAAGAGATTTCGTATGACTCTATTCGAATCGGACTCGAACGAACTTCGCGCCTACACCGTTGAGTATAGATACGGCATGGGCGTTGTGTTTTTTCGACTACGACAAGCAGCCTGGTGTAGGGATCCCGCTAATAAATGCCTAACCAGCGACTGCTAGCAAGAATCGCGGTACGAGGTTAGAAGGAAGGTATCGGATCTTCGCAAGAATGTTCGTTCTAGCCTGCATTATTCATGAACACTATGAAAGTACCCGACAGTGTGTCAGCAACCCTTCGGGGTTCGTGAATAATCCAGGCTAGTGGCGTGGAGGTGACTACATTACGGTAAGGCTCTCTACCCAGTGCCGAGATTCATCCTATCTGGCACGCTTCAGGGTATTTGAACGCCTCTCTCTGCGTGCCGCGACAGAACATGCAATGAAAAGCGTCATGCTGCATCCGATATTCCTGTGGATAGGGGCAGGCACTTGCGGCTTAAGACTCAATACGTATTCACCGCAAGGGACGCCAAGGACGCGAACGAAGGTCAAGGTCAAAAGCAAGGAAGGGTACAAACGACAGTTCTCGTGAGCCCAAGCCGGCAGGCTATGTGCGCTCCCGTCGTGGTCTATTTTCTCCCGGTATTCCTTCGCGTCCCTGGCGTCCTTTGCGGTGAATGTTTTTCTTTAGTGGACACCACCCGCCAGCGCGACTGTTAGACGCCTGCAGTGTTCCGCTCCATAATGGCCACTCCGCTTCGACCCAGACCGAACGATTATGAGCGCAACTTCCCTGACTTCCCTCGATTTACTCGCAGCCGCCATCCCGGACGGCGCGCTCCTCGCGATGCCGAAAGATATATCCGGCGTGGCGATGGCCGCGACGCGCACGTTGTACTGCGATCCCTCCGCATTTGGGGCAAATCGCACGCTCCAATCCGATGACTGGCACCAAGGAGCCGAACTTCCATAGGGGTTTCATGGCGGGAGGCTACGCATGGACGAAAACGCCCGGTAGCGTCTCAGTTTGAATGTGAGCGTGCCGCAGCGGTGCGGAAGCTACTATCGCGCCTGCACCACCAATCGCACGCCGAGCGCCGCGCACACTC
>JANNGY010000243.1:0-3004 GCA_031404095.1 Betaproteobacteria bacterium
GGCATCGACGTCGTCCTGATGGACGTGATGATGCCGGAGATGGATCTTCGAATACCACCTCTACACGCTCGGGCGACCTGCCACCCTGCGCAACAACGCCACCAAACAGATCGAGTTATTCCCGGTTGCCCGCGGCGTGGCCTGCGAAAAGTCCCTGCTGTATGTCGGGCAGGCCAACATGTACCCGGGCAGCTACGGCAGCCCGATGACCGATCGCAATTTCGGCAACCAGTCCAACAAAAAGGTGGATGTTTACCTGCGCTTCAAGAACCGCGAAGACAATCGCCTTGGCATTCCGTTGCCGGCCGGCAAAGTACGGGTGGCCAAGCTCGACAGTGCCGACCAATCGCTGGAGTTTATCGGCGAGGACCTGATCGACCATACCGCCAGGAACGAGACCATCCAGATCAAGCTGGGCAGCGCGTTCGATGTCGTCGGTGAACGGCGCCAGGTTGACTTTCGCTTCGACAGCAATGGCAAGGTCATCGAAGAGGAAATCGAAATCAAGCTACGCAACCAGAAGGACGAAGCGGTCACGGTGATTGCGAAAGAAAACCTGTATCGCTGGACCACGTGGGCAATCACCAAGAAGTCGCAGGAATTCGAGAAGGTAGACTCGCGCACCATCCAGTTCCCGGTGCGAATCGCGAAGGGCGGCGAGGCGGTGATCCGCTATACGGTGAAATACACCTGGTAGCGACTTGTCATCGGGACAAAGTCTAGCACTGGGGCGGCTTACAGGCGATAAATGGCTGTAACTGCTCCCCAGTGCTTGTGTTTGTCAATCGGAAACGCCTCGACACCTCAAAAACTTTTCATCCTCGCGAAGGCGCATGGGCGCTAACTGATTCCAGTTTCAGTTCAAAGACGTTGTCATCCTGAGCAAAGCGAAGGATCTGGTAATAGTGCCGAGATCCTTCGCTTTGCTCAGGATGACAGTGTCTTTATAGGCCAGACGCGCAACAAACTGGCGCTTATACGCCACAGCGTGAATGACGGGTTTTTTTGAAGTTCCCAATCGGGAACTGCTCACAACTTCGGCTTCGCGGGCTGATTCGCGACCGGTTTGATCTCGCCGATTTCAATCGACGGCAGCGCCTCGCCAACACCCCGCGCCACGGAACTCTCGACGAAGGTCGTAAAGATCTGCGCAAGTTTTTCAACCGGAATACTGTTGGCCACATTGACGGCGGTCGACGTAGGGTCATAAATTTTCTGGTATTCGTAGCGCGCGCTGGTTTCCAGCACCTTCAGCGTCTTGGCATCGAAAACCCACGTCTGCGTGTAATTGTAGGGGGCAACGTATACCTGCGAACGCCGCTTGGTTTCCTTGCCATCCGGTGTAATGGTCTCTTCGCCTTCCGAACCGAGGATCTCGGCGCCAGCATCATCATTGATCCCGTCGCTCAAGATGGGTTGCACGTAGACGCCCAGGCCTTCCAGTTTTCGTGCCATGCCCTTGCGTTCCGAGAACTGGAACTTCGGTGTGACGACGATGATCATGTCCCATTCCTGCCGCTGTGGATATTTTTCAAGTGTCGCGAGCAACTTGGCCATGGCGACTTTTTCGCGATCAACGGGGTTCACACCGTCCATTTCCAGCGGATTCAGCCGGGCCAGAATTCGCGTGCTGCCGGGATCGCGTTGCGCGATGGCACGATCCAACCCCTTCAATACCGACGCGTTCAGTGCGTCATTGGGCACCTTGATCACCTGGCGATCGAAGTTATCGATGATGTTGGAACCCACCGCGCGCTTCTGGGTAACGTAGGTAAATTGGTCGCCAACGGCAGAGATGAGTGCATAGACCTTTGGCTTCGGTGTTGCCGGCGTCTCTGCAGCGGACTGCGCAAACGCACTGACACCCTGTGCCAGCACCCATGCGGCGAGCAGAAGTATTTTTTCATTGTTCATAGCAGAGCCTTTCAAGCGGGTTGGTGCACCATGCGAGTCATGTTGCTATTGCCCATTCAACGCTGATTTGTTCCCGCGCGAACCTGGACTCAACTTCGATCTCATGGCCACCATTGCCGCTGTCGCCATGGATCAAGTCTGTCATGCGAATTCTCCACGCGTTCCAGACTGGTTGCCCGGCTATTGCGACCAATTGCAGATTGGGTGTCGTGAAAGGCCGGCAGGCGCGGACGACTCCTCAGTAACCGTGCGGCCACTACTGGGCAACCCTGCCTAGCTGAAACATTCTGCGCCGGTTGATTCGGAAACCGCTGTAGCAGTTTGTCACCAAGATGTTGTTTGCCTGGATACGGCCACCGGGCAGCGCCACCGCGTGTCGCCGACAATCTGGCAATCCCTTTTGGTCAACCCCGTCACGTGGGCATAAAAAAGCAGGGGCCAGCTGTGCTGGCGCCCTGCTGCTTGTTACGGTTTTTAAAAAACACCGGAAAGTTCCGGCTATGCATCTAGAACTTGTAAGTCAGGCGGAACGTGTAAGCACGGCCGCGCGGATTGGCAACGCGCGGATCCCAGGCTGTTCCCGCCGCAAAGTCGACGTTGTGCGCCGTGAACGGCGGGTCGGTATTCAGCAGGTTCTTGATGCCGCCGGTAAAGGTCCAGTTCTTCAATCCCGAGTAGGTGGCCGACAGGTTGTAGATGGTGTACGAATCGACATCCGGGTTGTAATCCGGTGCATTGGCAACACCGGCCGGCACTTCATCCTTGTAACCCGAGGTGTAGTACTGGATCAGCGTGGCGCTCCAGTCATTCTTGGTGTAGGTGAAGCGCAGCGAGTGCTTCCAGCGGACAAACAGATCCTGCACACCCCATTTGCCGACCAGTTCGGTGTACGGATCGGTGGCATAGAGCCGCGAACGGAAACTGTCGATGTAGGTGCCGTCAAGCGCCGCCGACAGCGTACCACCATCAATCTTGGTGTTCGCCTGCAAGCCGACTTCCATGCCACGGGTAATGTCGCCTTCGGCATTTACCAGGCCGCCCTGGATGTATCCGCCGGGACCGTCAAGCCGGCCATCGGTGCCACGGACCA
>JANNGY010000244.1:0-2772 GCA_031404095.1 Betaproteobacteria bacterium
GGAGTACTAGGCGGCGTACCATCAGTTGCGGGCACATACACTTTTGCAGTTCAGGCAGCTAATGGAACTCTTCCTAACGCTCAAACGACCCCTTACACAGTCGTCATTGCGGTTGCGCCACCAAATGGCGCGATGCTGTCAGTTGAGGGCAATCAAATACCCAATCCATCAAAAGAGGGCAGCAAATGGGGATCGGCCCACGTTGGCCTGAACGGCGCGGGGCAAGCCATGAACGCTTGGGCGATCGACCCGGCACGGTGCAACAACCCGGTATCTCCGAGCACCACGCCCCCTACCTTGCCAGCCATTACGCGTTTGTGGTATCACAATATTGATTTTGATGTTTATGCCAGAACCTACAGCAATGACTTATTCGACATGCTTCCGAACGAGGCGCTATTGTATCGCTTCACAACGACCGTACCCGGTGGCGGCAGAATTTTCCTGGGCGAAAACACCAACGGGCAATTTGCGGCGATGTTTGTATCGATTTCCACCAAGCCGTGCGATTTCGATACCAGCAAGCTGATCAATTCCGGCGGCAAGGATTTTTGTTACATGTCGACAGGGAACCAAGGCTCGCTCAATTTTCAAGTGACCACTGGTCCCGTGGGCTGGGGTATCTGCAAATTGGCACCCAACCAGGTTTACTATATGAATCTCCGTTTCCAAGACGGGATTTCCATGCAGGCGGGTGGTCCTCCGCTCGATTCCTGTACCTCAATGAATTCTTCGCACTGCGCGGGATTGTTGCAGCTAAGTTTTCAATAACACTTTTTCTTTGAATCTCTATCGCAGGCGGAGTCAATTCCGCCTGTTTTTTTGGGTCTCGAATAATGTTCTCAGCTTCCCTACGTTTCGTGCGTTCCCTGTCATTCGCAGTGCCTGTCGCCTTGATAATGGCGAGTGGTACAGCACCTGCACAGACACCCTTGCCACCCGACAAGGTGCTCGTTTCCAATCAACGCACCTCGGTCACCTACGCGGAGTTTGAGGCTGAACTGGCGCGCATTCCTCCTCACGACCAGTTAGAATTCCTGCTGGATCGACAGCGTCTCGCGCAGCTGGTCGAGAACGTACTCATCAACAAAACGCTGGCGATCGAGGCGCGCGAGTACAAACTGGATCAGTTGCCCATGGCCCAAGCCGAAATTCGGGTTCAGACAGACAAGATACTCGCGAAGTACCGCGGCCAGCAGGTGCAGAACGAAACGCCAAAAATCGATTACGTGGCGCTTGCGCGCGAGACCTATCTGGCCAATCCCGAGAAAACCACCGTCCCCGAAAGGCATGTGGTCTGGCATGTGCTCGTCAGCACCAAGGGGCGCACAATGGAACAGGCCAAGGCCCGCGCCGAAAGCACTCGCAAAAGACTGCTGGCCGGTGAATCGCGCGAATCCCTGGCGCAGACCCTGTCTGACGATACGTCCGCGCAAGAAAACAAGGGTGACCTGGGTGCCCTCGACCTCGTGAAACTTGACCCGCGCTTCGCCGAAGCGGTGAAAAAACTCAAGGTAGGTGAAGTTTCGCTGCCGTTCGAGACCAACTTTGGTTTTCACGTGACCAAACTTCTTGGACACGTTCCCGCAAAGCGGTATTCATTTGAGGAGGCCAAGCGCGAACTGGTCGACGAGGCGGAAACGCAGTACTTACGATCGGTATGGAGCGAATACCTGCGGCGCATCCAGAACGATCCCAAGCTGGTCGTCGACACGCAAGCACTGGACGCGATCCGACCGAAACTGCCGGACGTCCCGAAACCTCTCGCCACGCCACCATCGGCTAGTAGCCCGGTAAAGGCCGGCGGCAATCAATAAGTACCAACGCCCATGGCGAGCCACGCGCTCCTGCTGGGGCGCTTCACCGAGCGGGAAATATTTGCGCGCTTCTCAGGCAGCGCGCTGGGCCTGTTCTGGGCGCTGATCGGCCCCTTGTTGCTACTGGCCATCTATTCGTTCATCTTTGGCCAGTTGTTCCAGCAACGCCTCGGCGACCTCGGCACGGAAAGTTACACCCTCTTTGTTGCCATCGCACTGTGGCCCTGGATGATGTTCTCCGACGGCGTGCTCCGCGCCATGCAAAGTATTCAGGTCAACGCGGCCCTCGTCAAAAAGGTAGCTTTCCCGCATTTTCTCCTTGTGCTTGCGGCCATCAACGGCGTGTTTCTGCTGCACCTGATGGGCTATGCGGCAGTCCTTGCCGTACTCGCCATCACCGGCGTTCCTGTCAGCCTGGCCGGCATACCGGTGGTGCTCATCGCCATTGCCACGCTGTATTTCCTGGCGCTCGGCGTCGGCGCGATTCTGGCCGCGCTGCAAACATTGTTGCGTGACGTCGAACAGGCGGTGACGCCGGCGATCATGATGCTCCATTACCTTACGCCGGTCCTCTATCCGATTTCGCTTATTCCCCGGGAATTCCGCCATTGGCTTTCGTGGAATCCGCTCGCTTACCTCATGCAGCGCATGCGCGACGGACTCCTGCAGGGGCAGGGAATAGAGATGGGTGATTTCGGCATGCTGTTTGCCGGCGTTGTAGTCGCGATGCTGGGAGTCGCATTTTTCACACGGCTGTCACCGTACTTCGAGGATTTTCTCTAGGGCAATTACAAATGGCGATTCGCCCGCGCCTTCGGCATGGCTGACGACCCTCGCCACCGCCGCTTCGCGGCACTCGTTTATAATTGCCGCCTGAGTCCCCGCCCGGTGAACCCGCATTGGGTTCCTAAACTCCTCACGCCTTGTCCCAGTGTCAAACTCCGTTTCAGATGAT
>JANNGY010000245.1:0-11056 GCA_031404095.1 Betaproteobacteria bacterium
CAGACGGACAACATGGGGCTCGGGCCGCACCTGTATCCGAACGCCGGTTACGACACGCTCAAAAGCTTCGTGCCGATCACCTCGCGCGCGCTCACCAGCCCCTGCGGCAAGATCCGCATCCCGATCAATGAGCCCTCCGACAAGAAATCGCAGATCCAGGAATACCTGGACGCGTACAACGGCGAAGGCATCCAGCATATCGCGCTAGCGTGCTCGAACATTTATGAAACGGTCGAGGCGCTGCGCGCCAGGGGCGTGCGCTTCCTCGACACGCCGGATTCGTACTATGCGCTGGTGAACAAGCGGGTCGCCAATCACGGTGAAGACCTGGAACGCCTGAAGAAGAACCGCATCCTCATCGACGGCGAAGGCCTCGACAAGGAATCGAAGGAAGACAAGCTGCTGCAAATATTCACCGACACCGTCATCGGCCCGATCTTCTTCGAAGTCATCCAGCGCAAGGGCAACGAAGGCTTCGGCGAAGGCAATTTCCGCGCGCTGTTCGAGGCCATCGAGGCCGACCAGATTGCGCGGGGGGTAATTTAAGAAGACTTTTCAGCCACAGATGAACACAGATAAACGCAGATAAGGCAATGCAGGCGTGATACGAGAAGATATCTGTGTTCCTCTGTGTTCATCTGTGGCTTCAGATTTGAATCTATTGAAGAGACCCAACCGAACATGACTGCACCGATTGTGTACCTAGCCGGCTTTGGCAACGAACACGCCACCGAGGCCATCGCAGGCGCGTTGCCGCAGGGCCAGAATTCACCGCAGCAAGTCGCGTTTGGCCTGTACGCCGAACAGGTGTCCGGCAGCGCCTTCACCGCACCGCGCGCGGAAAACCTGCGTTCCTGGCAATACCGGTTGCGCCCGTCGGCCGAGCATTCTCCGTATCGACCACTGGGTGCCGGCCGCCTGCGCACGGCGCCGAATCGCGAAGTGCCCACGCCGCCTGACCGCCTGCGCTGGGACCCGCTGCCGATGCCTTCCGAGCCGACCGACTTCATCGACGGGCTCATCACCATCGCCTGCAACGGCGATGCGTCGCTGCAGCGCGGCGTCGGCGTGCATGTTTATACCGCCAATCGTTCGATGACGCGCGCGTTCTACAACGCCGATGGCGAAATGCTCATCGTGCCGCAGGAAGGCGCCCTCACGCTCAAGACCGAGTTCGGCATTCTCGAAGTCAGGCCCGGCGAGATTGCCGTCATTCCGCGTGGTGTGAAATTTCGCGTCGACGTCGAAGGCGCGGCGCGCGGCTATGTCTGCGAGAACTACGGCTTGCCGCTGCGCTTGCCCGAACTCGGACCGATCGGCGCAAACGGCCTCGCCAATGCCCGCGATTTCTTCGCGCCGGTGGCATGGTTCGAAGATGCGCCTGAATCCACCGACATCGTCGCCAAGTTCGGCGGCCGCCTGTGGAATTACCGCGTGCCCGGATCGCCGCTGAACGTGGTGGCCTGGCATGGCAATTACTACCCGTACAAATATGATCTTGCGCTTTTCAACGCCATCAATTCGGTGTCATACGATCACTGCGACCCGTCGATCTTCACCGTACTGACGTCGCCATCCGAGACCGCCGGCACCGCCAACGTGGATTTCGTCATCTTTCCGCCGCGCTGGATGGTGGCCGAGCACACCTTTCGCCCGCCTTGGTTTCATCGCAACCTGATGAGCGAGTACATGGGCTTGATTCAAGGGGTGTATGACGCCAAGGCTGCGGGCTTTAGTCCGGGTGGCGGCTCGCTGCACAATTGTTTTTCCGCGCACGGACCTGATCAGGCCACGTTTGCCAAGGCCTCCAGCGAACCGCTGGCGCCGGTTTTTCAGGGCAAGACGCTGGCGTTCATGTTTGAAAGCCGTTATGTATTTGAACCGTCGGCGTTTGCGATGGATTCGCCGGTGTTGCAGAAGGATTATGACGCGGCGTGGGATGGTTTCAGCGGCGCCACCCCACTCCGTTCGCCCTGAGGTATCGAAGGGCATAGGGACACGCGACCATGTCTTTCTGGGTATACATCCTCAAGTGTGCCGATGATTCTTATTACACCGGACACACTGACAATCTTGAACAGCGAATCGGGAAGCACGCCGAAGGAAAGATCAATGGATACACTGCGACACGCCTTCCCGTAACTGTAGTATTTTCGGAACAATTTGTGTCGCGTGTAGAAGCCCTCGAAATGGAACGACGTATCAAAGGCTGGAGCCGAAAGAAAAAAGAAGCGATGATGCGCGGGGATTGGAAAGAAGTGCAGCGACTGGCCTGGGGTACGCGCAATGCGTTGCCGGATTATCTAGAATGACCTGCCCTTCGATACCTCAGGGCGAACGGATGAGGATCTGCCAATCCCACCGTTCGTGCTGAGGTATCGAAGGGCATGAATAACAAAAGGAGCCATACCCATGAAACTCGCCTCCCTCAAAGGCCCGACCCGCGACGGCACCCTGCTGCTAGTCGATGAAGAACTGGTCCGCGCCGTCGCCGTGCCGGATATCGCGCCGACCATGCAATACGCCCTGGAACACTGGAAGCAGGTCGAGCTGCAGCTGATCAATGAATTCGAAGCCATCGATTCGGGCACCAGCCGGCCGATCATCGATTTCCAGAAGGCGCTGGCCGAGGGCAAAGTCGCCGCGCCGCTGCCGCGCACGCACCAATGGGTGGACGGCTCGGCTTACCTCTCGCACGTCGAGCGCGTGCGGCGCGCGCGCAATGACAAGGTGCCGGAGAGTTTCTATACCGATCCGCTGATGTACCAGGGCGGTGGCGATTGCATGCTCGGCCCGCGCGATGATGTCGAAGTGCTCTCCGAAGACTGGGGCGTGGACCTCGAGGGCGAAGTCGGCGTGATCATCGGCGATGTAAAAATGGGCGCCACGCCTGCCGAGGCCGCATTGGCAGTACGGCTGGTATTGTTGATCAACGATATTTCCTATCGCAAGCTGATCCCCGCCGAACTCGCCAAGGGATTCGGCTTTGTGAACAGCAAGGGCCTCAATGCATTGTCGCCGGTGGCCGTGACCCCGGATGAACTGGGTGGCGCGTGGAGCGACGAAAAGGGCGCGGGCAAACTTGATTTTCGCCTGGTCTGCCACGTGCGCGGCCAATGGTTCGGCAATCCCAACTGCGCCGATGACATGACCTTTTCGCTCTACGACCTGATTTCGCACGCCGCCAAAACGCGGCCGCTGATGGCCGGCACACTGATCGGCTCCGGCACCATTTCCAATCACGACAAGACCACGGGCTATGCCTGCATCATGGAAAAGCGCCTGGTCGAACAGGTCGAACTCGGCGCGGCGAAGGAAGAGTTCCTCAAGTTCGGCGATGAGGTTGAAATCGATATGTTCGACCATCACGGCGAAACCATCTTTGGCGCCATCCGCAATCGCCTGGTCAAAGCCAATTCTGGAAGCAAATAGTGGCCGGACAAACCGATCACGCCCTGCGCGGCGACTATTCGCAGATGCAGCCCGACTATACGGTCGAGCAGGACTATGCGCGTTATACCGCCGCCGAACAGGACTTGTGGAAGCGCCTCTATGCGCGCCAATCGGTTCTGGTGCCGAAGTACGGCTGCGATGAATTTTGCACGGTCCTGGCCACGCTGAATTTCGGCACCGGCATTCCGCACTTCGATGCGATCAATGCCCGGCTGACACCCGCCACCGGCTGGACGCTGGTCGCCGTGCCCGGCTTGTTGCCGGACGATGTGTTCTTCACCCATCTCGCCAATCGCCGCTTCCCGGTATCGGTGTGGCTGAGGACGCCCGAGGAATTCGAATACATCGTCGAGCCGGACATTTTTCACGACTTCTTCGGTCATGTACCGCTGCTGTTCAACCAGGTGTTTGCCGATTACCTCGAGGCCTATGGCAAGGGCGGTGTGAAAGCGAAGGGGCTCGATGCCCTCGATTACCTCGCGCGCCTTTACTGGTACACCGTCGAATTCGGCCTGATCCGCACGCCGCAGGGCCTGCGCTCCTATGGCGCTGGCATTCTGTCGTCGGCAGGCGAATTACCCTACTGTATCGAGAGCCCGAAACCCAACCGCATCCGCTTCGAGCTGCTGCGGGTGATGCAATCGAACTACAAGATCGATACGTTTCAGGAAACCTATTTCGTCATCGACAGCTTCAAGGAATTGTTCGACGCGACCGCGCCGGATTTCACGCCGTACTACGCGCAGCTGAAACAGCGGCCGGATATCGCGGCGAATGCCACGATTGCGCAGGACCAACTGATCAAGATCTAGCGTTGGTGCGGCTTCGCAGGCAGTTATGGCCTGGGTGCCGCGCGATTGGTTGAGTTTCTTTGTCGGGAACTTCGATTGATCCGGCCATTAAATAGTGGGGAAAAGGCACTCCCACCAAGACCTTTCCCCGCGAAGGCGTGGATCCAATTTTCGTCGCATATCCTGGTGCTAACTTGGACCCCCGCCTTCGCGGGGGCGGGACTGTACGTGTTGGTGGACAACGCTATTTATTGGCCGAATCAAGAATAATTAGTTTTCCGTCATTCCCGCCCTTCGACAGGGTTTTTGAAGTTTCCTATCTCCCTGCAAACCGACCATGCCTGACTTCTCCCCCGCCACCGGCCTCTGGGGCCTGTTCGCATCCGCGTTCGTTTCCGCCACCATCCTCCCCGGCAATTCCGAGATCGTGCTGGTCGCGGTGCTGGCGAAATTTCCCCGCCTGTTCTGGGAATCGATCGCCGTCGCCACCGTTGGCAATACGCTCGGCGGCATGACTTCTTACGCGATCGGCCGCCTGTTTCCGAACAAGGTGGAGGTTAAGGCGCTGGCGTGGTTGAGGCGCTATGGTGAATGGCTGCTGTTGCTGTCGTGGGTGCCGCTTGTTGGTGATGCGCTTTGCGTCGCCGCCGGCTGGCTGCGCGTCAATCCGTGGCTCGCGCTACTGATGCTCGCCGTCGGCAAGTGCGCGCGCTATCTGTTGCTGGCGCTGGGCTGGACGATGATCGGCGCGAACGCGTTCCTCTGACTTCGTTCAATGTGAAAGAATCCACCGCGCAAGATTATTGAGTTCCTTGGGATCCCTGGTGTCGATGATCTTGTGTTTCTCGTGGGACCCGTCGGGCAACTCAATGAGCGGGCCCGTCGTAATGTGTTCAATGATCGTTTCCACGCCGTCCGGCTTGGTCTTGAGCCGCGCTGCAATCCGTTTATAAGGAGGGCCGATCTTGGCCTTGTCGTTGGCGTGGCACTTGAAGCAGGCGTTCTTCTTGGCGAGCGCCTCGGCGGCATCGGCGTCAACTTGTGCCCACGCCGTGGTGAGACCGGCGAAGGCAAGAAACAGCATTGCGGTCAGGGATAGTACGGGTTTCCGGGTCATGGCAATCCTGCAAGGTGGCATTGGTGCACCACATATCCAATTCACTTAATCGTCACCCAATGCAGATCGGGCAGGTTATTCGGCCGATGCAGCACCGTCACGTTCTTGCGTGATGCCCACGGGATCATCTGCCGGTGCAGGGGTATCACATGCACTTCGTCCTGCATCAGTTTGGTGGCCCGGTTGATCATGTCCTGGCGCGCGACGAGATCCATTTCGCCTTCGAGCTTGTCGATCAGCGTATCCAGTTCCACGATCTTGGCGTCGCCGTAATTGGAGTCCCCGGCGCCTTTGCCATCGCGGCTGTGCATCACCGGTTTCAGGATGAAGATCGCGTCGGTGGCGCCGCCGCCCCAGCCGGCGAGGAATGCGCTGGTGTCGCGCTTCTGCACCTTGGGAAAGAAGTTCGCCTTGGTCATGGTCTCGACTCGGGCGTTGAGGCCGATCTTGGCCCACATGCCGGCCACCGCGACGCAGATCTTTTCATCGTTCACATAGCGGTCATTGGGGCAATGGAGCGTGAAGCTGAAACCGTTGGGATAACCCGCGTCGGCCAGCAGTTTCCTGGCTTTCGCCAGGTCAAACGGCAGGCGGCGATCAAGTTCCGCCGGCACGCCGGCGGCCGTGCCCGCCGGAAGCGGAATGGCAGTGGGAATCGACAGGCCGCGCATCACTGAAGTCTTGACGGCATTGATGTCGATGGCCTGGTACATCGCCATGCGCACCCGCTTGTCCTTGAACGGATTCTTGCCCTTCACGTCCGAGTACAGCAGTTCATCACGCGCCTGGTCGGTGCCGAGATAGATCAGGCGCTGCTCGTGGCCCTCCCAGATCTTCACGTCGGCATCGTTGCGCAGGCGCAGGATGTCCTGCACCGACGGGTCGAGCACGAAATCGATTTCGCCCGATTTCAGCGCCGCCATGCGCGTGGCCGGATTGGAAATCGGCCGGTAGTCGATGGTCTCGATGTTGCCCGTATATTGGCCGGCCTTGATGCCCCACCAGTCCGGGTTCTTCTTGTGCAGGATTTTCACGCCCTGTTCCCAGGCCACCAGCCGGTACGGTCCGGTGCCCATGGCGTTGCGGGTGGCGAAGGATTCTTCCTTCTTGATGTAATCAAGCGGCTTGCCGGTGCCATTTTTTTCGCACCAGGCCTTGCTCATGATCATGATGTTGGCGACGGTGTCGATCATCACCGGGTTCGGCACCGGCGTGGTGAATTCGACTGTATGGTCATCGATCTTCTTCGCCACGCCCGACTGCACCGAATAGAGCCGGAACGTGACGGTCGATTCGCGAGCGCGATTAAACGAGAACACCACATCATCGGCGGTGAAGGGACTGCCGTCGTGAAACTTCACCCCCTGGCGCAACTTGAATATCCACGTGAGCGGACCGGTATTGGTCCACGATACCGCCAGCCCCGGCACGAACTTGGCAAACGTCTGCCGGTCGCGCATCACCAGGTATTCGTAGACCAGGGCATTGATGCCATTGTTGAAGGTCTCGTTCTGGCTGTGCGGATCGAGCGTGGCCGCGTCGCCTTGCGAGGACCAGCGGAAGTTCTTTGCCATAGGGGCGGTGGAGATTAACGCCGTCGTCAACACCATCAGCATCACGCGAAAAAACATGACCGTCTCCAGGTTGATTGGATTGCCACGCGTACAGTGAACCGGGCCGCCGCAAAATGCAAGGGCCGGAAAATCCGGCCCATGCACTTGGAATCAGAACTCGATTTGCGACAAGATCCTTCGTCGCTTCGCTTCTCAGGATGACACGGGCGCCGCCTTGCGGCGCCCGTGTCACATCCTGACCCAGGAAAGCTCCAGCCAGTTGTCGGCGCGGTGCGTCACCGTCACCGAGGACTTTGAAGCCCACGGAATCACCTGCAGGTGCAGTGGAATGTGCAGCACCTGGTCATGGTGCATCTGCATTGCCTTGACGATCATGTCGTGGCGTTTCTTCAGGTCCATTTCGCCTTCGGCGCGGTCGATCAGGTCATCGAATTCGGCGATCTTGTAATTGCCCCAGTTGTATTCGCCCTTGCCCTTGTCGTTGCGGCTGTGCAGGACCGGGCCCAGCGTGAACATCGCATCGGTGGTGGCGCCGCCCCATCCGAGCATGTACATGCTGGTATCGAGCTTCTGCACCTTCGGGAAATAGTTGGCTTTCGGGATCGCCGCCACGCTGACCTTGACGCCAATCTTGGACCACATGCCCGCCAGCGCGACGCAGATTTTTTCATCGTTCAGGTAGCGGTCATTCGGGCAATCGAGCGTGACCTCGAAGCCGTTCGGATAGCCCGCGTCCGCCAGCAGCTTCTTGGCCGCGGCGAGGTCGAATGGATAGCGCTTGTCCATCGAGGCCGGGATTCCGGCCGCGACGGGATTGGAGACGTTGATCGCCGTCGGCACCGAGAGGCCACGCATCACGCTTTTTTTCATGGCCTCGATCTCCACGGCCTGATATAGCGCCTGGCGCACGCGCTTGTCCTTGAACGGGTTTTTGCCTTTCACATTCGAGTACAACAATTCCTCGCGCGCCTGGTCCATGCCGATGAAGATCACGCGATTTTCGCGGCCCTCGAATATTTTTATCGCCTTGTCCTGCTTCAGCTTGTCCAGGTCCTGCAGCGGCGGATCGATGATGAAATCGACCTCGCCCGACAGCAGCGCGGCGACGCGGGTGCCGGCGGCCTTGATCGGCGTGAAGGTCACTTCGTCGACGTTGCCTTCGAAACGCTTCTCGCGAATGCCCCACCAGTTCGGGTTCTTCTTCAATACCGTTTTCACATCCGGTTCGCGCGAGACCAGCATGAAAGGCCCGGTGCCCATGGCATTGCGAACCGCGAAGGTTTCTTCCTTGTTCTTGAAATCCTGCGGCTTTTCGACCCGGTTCTTTACGCTCCAGGCCTTGCTCATCATGAAAATATTGCCGGCGCTCAGCATGTCGATCAGCACCGGGTTCGGCTGCGGCGTGACCAGTTCGACCGTGTAGTCGTCAATCTTGCGCGGCTTGCCGACGGCATTGCCATAGACTTTCATGTTCGAGGTATCGGCTTGTGAGCGAAGAATCGAAAACACCACGTCATCGGCGGTGAATTTCGAACCATCGTGCCAGCTCAAGCCCTGGCGCAGCTTGAAAATCCAGGTGGTCGGCGAGGTCTGCTTCCACTCGGTGGCGAGGCCGGAAATCGGCTTCATTTCCTTGTCGCGCACCAGCAATTGCTCGTAAATCTGGCCATTGAACTGGTTGGTGAAGGACTCATTTTGTGCGTGTGGATCGTGGGTGGCGATGTCGCCCTGACTGGCCCAGCGCAGGGTCTTGGCATCGACACCGGCACCGCCGACGGCGGCACCCACACCCACGGCGGCGGCAAAGGTGACGGCTAACAATTGCTTCATGATGGCTCCAGGCTCGGGAAAGGGAACGACAAGGGAATCATAAACGAAAGCACCGGCAGCTTCCGGCTGCGGTTGCCGGATCGGGCACGAGGAAAGCGTTGCGGTTGCCGGCACCGGGTCAGTTGGTTCGATATTCGTGTGTGCCGGTTCAATTCAGCCGTCTTTTTCGGTAACCTTGGGAACATGAAACCTTCCACGCCAACTCCCATTCGATACCATTTACATCCCAAGAGCCCGACGGCGCACTTGTTTGAAGTCACGCTCACCGTGACCGACCCCGCCGCCGACGGCCAGCGCTTCATGCTGCCGGCGTGGATTCCCGGCAGCTACATGATTCGCGAATTCGCACGCCATATCGTCAGCATTCACGCGCAATCCGGCGGGCGCAGCGTGGCGTGCCGCAAGATCGACAAGGCTACCTGGCAGTGCGACCCGATCACCGCCGAGGCCGGCGGGTCCGGCGGGAAGGAACTGGCTGGCGCGCCATTGGTGTTGACCTATGAGATCTATGCCTGGGACCTGTCGGTGCGCGCCGCGCACCTTGACGCATCGCACGGGTTTTTTAACGGCACCAGCCTATTCCTGATGCCGCTCGGCCGCGAATCCAGTCCGTGCGAAATCGACATCGCGCCACCCGAAGGCGCGCAATACGCCGGCTGGCGCATCGCCACCTCGCTTCGGCAAACTCCAGCACCGGAGCGCCTTGCAGACCAGAATGCCGTGGAAAGCCGCGCCGGTGCTAGTGTTTCATCACCGGGGCCAAAAACATTCGGTCGTTTTCTAGCCGCAGACTATGACGAACTGATCGATCACCCGGTCGAGATGGGCACCTTCTCCCATACCTCGTTCGACATCGGCGGCGTGGTGCATCACATCGCTATTACCGGCCGTCACCGTGCCGACCTCACGAGGCTGCGCGACGACCTGGCAAAAATCTGCGCCTGGCAGATCCGCCTGTTCGAGCCGCAGACCGCGGCTGCCCCCATGCCGGAATACTGGTTCCTCATCATGGCGGTCGGCGAAGGCTACGGCGGCCTCGAGCATCGCGCCTCCACCGCGCTGATCTGCAGTCGCGATGACCTGCCATCGGTGCTTGAAAAGAAAATGTCCGTCGCCTACCGGCGTTTTCTCGGGCTCGCGTCGCACGAGTATTTTCACGCCTGGAACGTGAAGCGCATCAAGCCAGAGGTGTTTGTGCCCTATGACCTCGCGCGCGAAAATTACACGCGGCAGCTGTGGTTCTTCGAAGGCTTCACCAGCTATTACGACGACCTCGCGCTGGTGCGCACCGGACTGATCGATTCGCTCGCCTATCTGGAAATGATCGCGGAAAACATCGGCCGCGTGACGGCACAGGCAGGCCGCCTGAAACAAAGCGTGGCCGATTCTTCCTTCGATGCGTGGGTCAAGTACTACCGCCAGGATGAAAACTCGCCGAACGCCATCGTCAGCTATTACCAGAAAGGCGCCATGGTCGCACTGGCGCTCGACCTCACCATCCGCCAGCTCACGCAGGGCGGCAGGTCACTCGACGATGTCATGCGCGCCCTGTGGGTGACGTACGGAAAATCCGGTCAGGGTGTGCCGGAGGGTGGCGTGCAACGCGTGGCCGAGGAAACGGCCGGCTGCACGCTCGGCGCGTTCTTCGCCCACGCTGTCGATGGCACCAGCGACCTGGAACTGGTGCCGCTGTTTGATTTCGTCGGCATCGACCTCACCTGGAAAATTCCCGGGCAGGCAACGCCCGGCGGCCTCGCCCACGCAACCCCGGCCACCCCCCCCACCCTCGGCGCCAAGATCGGCGGCGAGGCGAACGGCGACGCCAAGCTGCTGCATGTGTTCGACGGCGGCGCCGCGCAGCAGGCCGGGCTGTCGGCCGGCGACGCAGTGATCGCTATCGACGGGTTGCGTGTTTCGGGCGCCACGCTGGAGCGGCGGCTGCGTACCTACGCGCCGGGCGATTGTGTCGAACTCAGCGCGTTCCGCCGCGACGAACTGATGACGGTTCAGGTGACGCTGCAGCCGCAACCGGCGCAAACCTGTTCGCTGACGATGCGTGATACGCCGATCGACGCGAAGGCGCGGCGAAATGCGTGGTTGCTGGGGTAGCGAGTGCAACGCACTGCAAGAATTATCGGCGGTCTTGGGAGCCGTCAAGGCACAAGCCGGCTTGCCGCACGGACATTTTGTTCTCGGCGTCATCAGATCTTGCGTAGGGTGCGCACCCTTCGGCTACTGTAGCCCGGAAGGAGCGCAGCGTATTCCGGGGACGTCTCCCGTTGTTAGCGGCC
>JANNGY010000246.1:0-8966 GCA_031404095.1 Betaproteobacteria bacterium
AGCCGTTTGCCACGCGCGCGGGCCGGGTGTTGCACGGCGCCTTTGCCAACTTGCGCGGCACGCGCCTGCTGGTGTGGCCGGCGGTGCCATTGCTGTTGTACACCGTGACGCTGCAAATGCAATTCCCGCAGAACAACGCACTTATCAACGACTGGTATGCGCACGCCATCTATTTGACGATGTTCATTTATGGCTACTGGCTGGGTACCGACAACGCCCTTTGGACCGAGCTCGCGCGATTGCGCAAGCTTGCCCTGTCAATGGCGCTCGCCGCCTACACCCTGTACATGCTGGTGCGCATGTTCACCGCCGACGACAGTTCACCGTTGACGTACCTGGTGGTCTGGGTGTTCCGCAACCTGTACATCTGGGCCGCGCTCTGCGCGATCCTCGGTTGGGGGCATGTGTACCTGAACCGGCCGTTCCGCTGGCTGCCGTGGGCGACAGAGGCGGTCTATCCCTGGTACATCTTGCACCAGAGCCTGATCGTGTTGCTCGCCTACTGGCTGGTGCCACTGAAACTGGGGCCCGTGGTGGAGCCGCTGCTGGTCGCCGGTGGGACGGTCGCGGGGTGCTGGATATTGACGTCCGTACTCATTGCCAGGGTAAATTGGCTGCGGCCACTTTTCGGGCTGAAGCGACGCGTGGTATCGCTGCGCGGATACTCCAATGCCGTGTGCGCTTCACAACCGGCCGCCGAATGAACCGGTTCATAGGATGTTCCGTGTCGGGTCAACGGCCCGTCATTCCCGGTGTCGGGCGGCAAATTGGCGCTCAGCTTGCCGCCATCGCGCTATCCTGCAAACCGCCGCTGCGCGTAAATCCCCAACCCCGTTGCGACACTGGCGAACCGGTCGCCGGATACGCGTCGTGCGCGGGGAAATTGCGCCGCAATCTGAGCGGTCAGAAACTGGAGGCCGGTGGAGCCGCCGGTGAAGTAGACGGCATCGACTTCTCCTGCGCGAACGCCGGCCTGCTGCAATGTCTCGTTCGCCGCGCGTACGATTCGATGCACCTTGTGACCGAGCGCCTCAACTTGCAGATCGTTGCTGAACGACACCACGAGTGCCGGCTCGACGGAATCGAGCGCGATGCGTGCGCTGCCGTCACGGGCGACGTCGATCTTCGCCTGTTCCGCCAGCGCCGCGAGGTGGTGTCCGAGGCGTTTCGTCACCACGGTCATCAAGCGCTGGTGGCGAACCAGGTCTGAATACATGCTGACCATCTCGCGCAACTCGATGACGCGATTGTGGCCGTATACCGTGTTGATGAGATGCCAGGTGGCGAGGTCGAAATACACTTTGCCCGGTACTCGCCGCCCGCCGGGTCCGTGCGAACCGTAGCCCAGCTCCGGCATGATCGCGGCCAGATTCACAGCCTGGTCGAAGTCGGTGCCGGCAATGTGGACGCCATGATTGGCGAGGATGTCGTCGTGCCGTTCAACAAGGGCATGGCGTGCCGGGCCGACGCGCACCAGCGAAAAATCCGAAGTGCCGCCGCCGATATCGGCGACCAGGACAATTTGTTCCGTGTCGATGGTCGACTCGTAATCAAGTGCGGCGGCAATCGGCTCCAACTGAAATGCGACGTCGGCAAATCCGGCGATGCGCGCCGCTGTTTCCAGCGCGGCCTGCGCCTTTGAATCCCGATCTTTATCGCCATCGACAAACCAGACCGGCCGGCCGATGATGACACGCTGCAAGACCTCGCCGTGCTGCTGTTCGGCCACACGCTTGAGGTGCTTGAGATAGCCGATCACCACATCGTGATATTTGATGCTGATGCCATGACCGATTTCGGTGGATTGCTCCATCAGGTCCGAGCCGAGGATGCTTTTGATCGATCGCATCAGCCGGCCGTCGAATCCATCCACGTACGCGGCCACCGCCTCGCGGCCGAAACAACGTGTCTCGTCTTCCGCGTTGTAGAACACGGCCGTGGGCATGCTGCGAAAACCCGGCTCCAGTTCAACCAGCTTCATGCCACCCAACGAGGGAATGGCAATGGCCGAATTGGAGGTGCCGAAATCGATGGCGCAGTAATTTCTGTCAGGCATGAAGGCGAAGCGTTTCGGCAACGAAAAGGAGGCGAATTATAGCGACCTTCGCGTTAGGCGCAAAGGCAAGACGAGGCTGCCAATCTTCCGGCGCTGATGACATGATGTCTAGCAACGGCGAGCTTCGCAGGCCGAAAACGGCTGGAGAGCCGCTCTGGTGGCGGGGTTTTGCCTGCAATTCCGTACACTCTCGGCCGGTGATGGCAGCGGGTCTCCAATTGACACGGTACCTGTTCGCGCCGAGAATTGTTCGCTCCATTGTTGCGGGTGAATACCATCGCTCTCGCCCGCGCGCTCTGCCATCAGGCAAAACACGACTGCGCAAAGGGTTCGCTCATGAAACTCAGGAACATCACGGTGAAGCTCGCGATTGCCGGCATCGTGACGCTCGGCGCCTTTGTCGTTGCGCCCACATTGGCCGAATTGCAGGAGGATTCGACGCACTTCGATCCACTGTTTGTCAACGGCAAGGCTTGCGCGCCGGCGCAGGCAGGCGTTCCGCCGCTGCTCCGAAGCCTGATCCTCGCCAAGGCGGAGACGGCGCCGTTCCAGCCGGGCCAGCGCGCGCCGGAAAAGGCCGCCAAGCCTGCGGCGGATGCGCCGCCTCTGTTCAAGGACCTCGGTGGACTGCATTACCCGGTCACGACATCGAATGCAAAGGCACAGGCGTATTTTGACCAGGGCCTGCGCCTGACCTTTGCCTTCAATCACGCCGAAGCGGCGCGCGCCTTCCGCGCCGCGCAGCGGCTCGATCCGCAATGCGCCATGTGCTACTGGGGCGAGGCCCTGGTGCTGGGGCCGAATATCAACGCGCCGATGTTTCCAGAGGCCGTGGCGGCGGCGGTCGCGGCAGCGCAGAAGGCAGTGGAGCACAGCACATCGGTAACCGAATCCGAGAAGGCGCTGATCAACGCCATCGCCAGGCGCTATTCTGCCGACCCCAAGGCGGAGCGGCCCGCGCTCGACAAGGCTTACGCCGACGCGATGACCGCAGTGGCGAATAAATTTCGCTCCGACGACAACATCCAGGTGCTGTTTGCCGAATCGCTGATGGACCTGTCGCCCTGGGATTACTGGGAGGCGGCCGGCGCCAAGCCCAAGGGACGTACAGCCGAAATAGTCGATGCGCTGGAGCGCGTGCTGGAACGCAATCCCGGTCATGCGGGAGCGATCCATTACTATATTCACGCGATGGAAGCCTCCACCAAGCCCGAAAAAGCATTGCCGTTTGCACGCCAGCTCGGCAAGCAGATGCCGGGCGCGGGTCATCTCGTGCACATGCCGGCGCATATCTACTACCGCATCGGCCTTTACAAGGATGCCCTGCAGGCGAACATTGCGGCGATCGCTGCCGACGAGAAGTATTTCAAGAATTCGCCGAGCGATCCGTTCTACAAGGGCGCCTATTACCCGCACAACGTGCACTCCGTCATGGTCTCGGCGCTGATGGGCGGCGAAGGCAAGACCGCGCTGGATGCGGGCGCCAAACTCGACAAGGTCATTGACTCGGAATTCCTGAAGGTGGCGGGTGCGCTGCAGCCAGTAAAGGCGGCGCCTTATTTTTCCCATGTGCAGTTCAGCAGCCCGGAGACCATCCTGGCGCTTCCCGATCCCGGAAAGGATTTCATCCTGGTCAATGCCATGTGGCACTACGCACGCGCGGTCGCGTTTGCGCGCAAGGCAAACTTTGCCGACAGCCAGAAGGAAATCGATACCATCGCGGCCATCGAGCAAGACGGCGACTTCAAGCCACTCAAGGATTGGGATGTGCCGGGCAAGGAAATCGTCCAGACCGCGCGGCATGTGGCCCTCGGCCGCCTGGCGGATGCGCGCGGTGATTTACCGGCGGCAATCAAGGCATACGAAGATGCGGTGTTTGTCCAGGATACGCTGCCCTACACCGAGCCACCTCACTGGTACTATCCGGTGCGGCAGTCGCTGGGTGCCGCGCTGTTGCGTGCCAACCGGCTAGATGACGCAGAGAAGGCATTCCGCGAATCGCTGGCGCAGACTCCGAGCAATGGCTGGGCATTGCGCGGCTTGATGGAGGTCTATCGCCTGCGCGGCGACAAGGCCGCACTCGCAGCCGCGCAGAAGCGTTTCGATTCGACGTGGCTTGGTAAGAAGGGCAGGCCGGACCTTTCGGTGCTGTAAGCCGCGCTAGTTTTCACGCCGCCGTCCGCGCAGGATCGGGACGATTTCGAACAGGCGGTCGGCCCGCCTCATCTACCCGTCGCCCGGGCGATGTCGCTGGACAGGTTTTTCCAGTTCCACCACTTCAGTTTTTCCGGATCGTGCCTGGCGTTTGAGGCGTAGTACACCGCGCAGCGAAAAGTATAGAGCACGCACGGATCCTGCCGTTCTCCGGTCAGCTCGCACAGTTTCCTGACCAGCGCCTCGGGGCTGCGGCTTTTCAGTTGCGCGACGCGGGTAATTCCCATGCTGATCAGGTCGTCGGCAATACTGGGGCCGACGCCAGGGATGATCTCCAGTGCCGACTTCACGCGACGGGCGCGGTGAGCACGACGGCGTGGCTCAGCCACCCCGGCCGGCCTTGAAATGCGGATTCTCGATGATCCCCAGCACGTTGCCGTCGGGGTCAAGTACCGATGCGAGGCGAATACCGCCGCCCACATCCGTGATCGCGCCATTCGGTTGACCACCGAGTGCGAGGAGGCGCGCGTGCTCCGCGTTGATATCCGGCGTACCCCAGTAAGTGGCGATACCGTCGCCGTCGGGTATCAATCCCAGTTCATAGCCGCCGACGTCGAAGCCGACGTAAAACGGCTCTTTGAAATAGGGGGGATGCCCGGCAACCCTGGCGTACCAATCGGTGGCCTTGGCGAGATCCTTGACGTGATAAATGACGGTGCGGAGTCCCAGAAGCATTGGCGGTTCCTCTCGACAAGATACGCAATGGAAGGCGCTATTTCTTCCAGTCCGGGTGCGATTCTCTCAGTTCCTGCAACTGCTCGATCAGCGCCTGGTAGAACGCCATGCGCGGCGGATGGATTTTCTTCTGCTCGGCTGCTTTGATCACCGCGCAGCCGGGCTCGGTCAGGTGCAGGCAGTTATTGAATTTGCAGGTACCGATGTAGGGCCGGAATTCGGGCATGGCGAAGGCGATGTCGTCATCGTTCAAATGAAACAGGCCGAAGGATTGCAGGCCCGGCGAATCCATGATGCTCGATTCTTCATCAAGGTGATACAAGCGCGTGTAAGTGGTGGTGTGTTTGCCCGAATCGAGTGCCTCGGAGATGTCACCTTCCTTGGCCACGTCGCGCATCACCAGGTTATTGACGGTGCGCGATTTGCCCATGCCGGACTGGCCGACCAGCAGCGTGGTCTTGCCCTGTAAATAGACGCGTAGCGGCTCGATGTCGAACTTGGCCGACAGCGGCAGCACGTCGTAGCCGATCTCTTCCAGATGCGCCAGGCTTTTGCGCGCCTGCTCGAATTCGGGCAGGTCCTTCTTGTTCAGCATGATCAGCGGGGCGATCTGGGCGGCATCGCAGGCCACCAGGCACATGTACAGGAATGTCTCGCTGAATGTCGGCCGGGGGGCGACGATGACGATGGCCTGGTCGATATTGGCGGCCAGCGTTTTTTGCCGCCAGGCATCGGTGCGAAACAGCACGTTGCGGCGGGCGTGGATTTCGTCGATGCGCGCGTGCCCGGGGCTGGTGATGCTGACTTCCACTTCGTCACCGCAAGCGACGTCCTGCTTCTTGCCCTTGCGGACGCAGACGAGCTGGGTACGGTCTTCCAGTTCTGCCAGGTATTCGCGACCGAAGTCACCGGTGACGAGTGCCTTCATCAGAGGCTGAACAGCGCGTCGAGCTTGGCAGCGCAGATGAAATCGTTGAGGGTGATGCCGCCGGCGTCGTGGGTTGAATACGACACGACACATTTGTTGTAGTGCACCGACAGATCGGGATGGTGGTCCTCGCGGTGCGAAACCCATGCAGTCGCATTCACAAACGCCATGGTCTCGTGATAATTCTTGAAAGCGAACGTCTTGCGGAGGGTGTTGGCGGCATGCGACCAGTCGGGAAGCATCGCGAGGTGGGTGAGCAGTGCAGCCTCGGACAAGGCCTTTGCCTGTCCACCGGGAACACACTTCATTTGCGATAGTGTCATGCTTGCTCCTTTGAATTCGGCCACGGCCAGGCGCCGTCAGGCGGATGCCATGGCCTTCAGATGCGCGATGCGAATCGACGCAGGCGGATGGGAATCATAAACGGCCGAATGCAGCGGATCGGGCGTCAGGGTTGACGCGTTGTCCCGGTAAAGCTTGACCAGTGCCGTCACCAGATCGCCGGCGTGCGTCTGTTCGGCGGCGTAGGCATCGGCCTCGAATTCATGCTTGCGGGAAATCAGGCTGGCCAACGGTGTAAGCCAGAACGTAAATACCGGCAGCGCGAGAAAAAATAGTAGCAGCGATACGGCGACATGCGGTGCGCCGCCATTTATCGGGAAGCCCAGGCCTTCGTAGAACCACGGCTTATCGATGACCCAGCCCATCAGTGCAAGGATCACGAAGGTCAGCGCGAACTGGCCGATGATCATCTTGACGATGTGCTTGCGCTTGAAATGCCCGAGTTCATGCGCCAGTACTGCCTCGATTTCCGGTGGCGTCAGGCGCTCGATGAGGGTATCGAAAAACACGATGCGCTTGGTCTTGCCGAAGCCCGTGAAATAGGCATTGCCGTGGCTGGAGCGTTTGGAGCCATCCATCACAAACAGGCCGTTGGACGTGAATCCGCAGCGAGAGAGCAGGGACTCGATGCGTTCCTTCAGCGAGGCGTCAGCGAGCGGATTGAACTTGTTGAATAGCGGCGCAATGAAATTCGGATAGATCGCCAGCATCGCGAGGCTGAAACCGAGCCACACCAGCCAGACATAAAGCCACCACAGACCACCCATTTTTTCCATCAGCCAGAACACGATCAATAGCAGGGGGATGCCGATCGCCGCGGACAGCGCCAACCCCTTCAGTGCATCGAGAAGATACAGTTTCCACGTAATCTTGTTGAAGCCGAAGCGAGCTTCGATGACAAAGGTGCGGTAGAGATCGAAGGGGATGGAAATCACTGCCGACATGAGGGCCAGGCCGGCAAAAGTGGCCAGGCCCAAAGCGTAGGGGCCGGAGAAAAGGCCGGCGGCGAAGGTGTGGATCAGGAACAGGCCACCCCCCAGCGTGAGCGCCAGCAATAGCATCGTATCGACGGCTGATTCGATCAACCCGACATGCTTGCGCACAATCGTGTAATCGGCCGCCTTCTGGTGAGCGCCGAGGGTGATGGCGTCGCTGAATTCGGCCGGAACGGCGCAACGATGGGCGCGGACATACGCAATGTGTCGCAACGACAGGAAGGCGCCAAAGCCGAAGCTGATTAAGAGGAAAACCAGGAAAAGAATTGTGAAATGGGCAGCAGTCATGCAGAGGGGGCTCGTTGAATCATGCGAAAATACTTGGCGAATTGATGTTCCCGTCCGGAGTGCAAAGCGGGGTGGGGAATGTTGCCTCGTTAATATTCCTATTTTAAGGCGCATTTGCGAATTGCCATGCCACAGGATCAAAACAATCTCATCTGGATCGATATGGAAATGACCGGCCTCGTCCCGGAATCCGACCGTATCATCGAAGTTGCCATAGTCGTCACCGATGCCAACCTGAACACTATCGCCGAGGGCCCGGTGCTGGTCCTGAATCAACCCGATGCCGTGCTGGACGCGATGGATTCGTGGAACAAATCCACCCACAAGAAGTCCGGCCTGATCGACAAGGTGAAAGCCTCTACGCTTGCCGAGGTGGACGTCGAGGCACAGATGATCGAGTTCCTCAAGGAACATGTTCCCGCCGCCACCTCGCCGATGTGCGGCAACTCGATCTGCCAGGACCGCCGTTTCATGGCCCGCTGCCTGCCGAAACTGGAAGCCTATTTTCACTATCGAAATCTCGACGTCTCGACGCTTAAGGAGCTCGCCAGACGCTGGAAACCGGAAATCATGGCCGGGATGAAAAAGCACGGCAAGCACGAGGCCCTGGCGGATATTTACGAAAGTATTGAAGAGCTCAAGTATTATCGGCAGCACCTGCTGGCCGTTACGGTGGCGGGCCAATAGGTTTCGACCGAAGGCACAGGCATTCCTTGGCGCAGATCAACTCTTTCCCGATTGCTCGATCCATGGTTCGCCGACAGTCCGGCGCGCACAGCGCCGGCGTCTTCGTTCTGGCAAGTGGCCGGACAGCCGGTGCGAGGCTTTGGCAGGCAATAGCTCCTGCCTTTCATGCGACATGGCTGCTTTGTGGCGCGAACGTAACGCTCCTAGCGGGTCTTTCGGTCATCGGACTGACCGCATTGCCGGCTCATGCGCAAACTGCGGCATACGCCTGGAAAGCCGCCATTTACGGACAGGGAAATACGGATTCCAAGCCCGGCAGCGGCGATGCAGTGGTCGGCAAGAAGGCAATGGTCGTCGATGCGGCGGGCAACATCTATGTGGCCGGCACCACATTCAACGGCGCCAATGCGGATTTCCTGACGGTCAAGTACAGCGCCAACGGCACTATTTTGTGGCGCACCGCCACCAATGGCGCCAGCAACGGCGCGGATCTGGCCCATGCGCTGGCGGTTGACGCATCTGGCAATGTCGCCGTTACCGGATTGAGCGACAACGGCAGCAATGACGACTACCTCACGGTGATGTACAACGCCGCTGGCGTCGAGCAATGGCGCGCAACGTTCAATGGTTCCTCGGATGGAAAAGACGAGGCGTACGCCGTCGCATTCGATGCCTCCGGCAATGTCATCGTCACCGGCAGCAGTTTCTTTTCCACCTACCGCAACAACCATGACTATGTGACCATCAAGTACAGCGCCGCCGGCATCAAGCAGTGGCAGGT
>JANNGY010000247.1:0-3444 GCA_031404095.1 Betaproteobacteria bacterium
AATGCGGGCTGGTTCCATGGGCCGGAAGACAACTTTCACGACGATTCGCGGCTGTTCCGCGCGAGCTACGCTGGCGCTGGTGGCGCTTCCGTGCGTTTTCGCGCAATATTGGCGGCGTACACCGATGGGTTTCACAGCGCCACTATCTCAATCAATAACGGCATTCGATGCTGAACGATCTCAGACGGATTGCTAAAAGCGCCCTCCTCAGCGCGATTCCTTCGCCCTGGAAGCGGCAGGACATTTTGCGTGTGGCGATCCAAACCACCGACGGTTTCGACGCGCCGTTGTGGACCGGTGCGCTTGATCGACAATTGCCGGACTGGCGTGATCGGATCGAGCTGCTTTGCGTTCCTGGCGACTTCGCGTTTGCCCATGCGGCAAGCGATGCGGACGCCTGCACCACGATGACGCTCACTCCCGCGCTGTTCGGCCATGCCCGGCTGAAATGGATCAATGGGATTCCGGCCGGCGTTAACTTGGCGGAATTGCCGGCGCCGCCAGCCGGTCTGTCCGTGACCACGTCGCGCGGCATTGCCGCCCGCAGCATGGCCGAGCATGCGCTGATGTTATTGCTGGCGCTGCGCCGTCAACTGCCGGCAACGCTGCAAAGTCAGCAGCAGTGGACCTGGTCGCAGGTGGGGTTGCTCGACCCCCTCCCGGATCTCAGTGAGCTGACGGTGGCGGTATTCGGCCTCGGCGCCGCCGGGTCGGAGGCGGCCCGGCTGTGCAAGGCGCTGGGCATGCACGTGATCGGTGTCAGGCGATCAGCGGAAAATCCGCACGAGCACTGTGACGAGATCTGCGCGCTGGCCGATTTCTTCCCGGTACTTCCGCGTGCCGATGCGGTCATCCTGACGCTGCCCCTGAGCAACGCAACCCGCGAGTTGTTTGCCGAGAAGGAATTCGCACAAATGAAACCCGGCGCCCTCCTGGTCAATGTTGCCCGCGGCGGCCTGATTCGCGAGGACCAGCTTGCTGCCGCGTTACGCGAGCCACGCCTCGGGGGCGCCGGCCTCGATGTGCTCTCCGCCGAACCGCCCGCCAGGGACAGCGCGCTCAAAGATTGCCCCAACCTGATCGTCACACCGCATCTTGCCGGCAACCTGCACCGGTTCCGGCCGGCCATTGCGGCGCGTTTCGCGCGTAATCTGGACGCGTTCCTGGCGGGCCGGCCGCTGGAAGGACTGTTGCCGCACGATCACTGGCCAGCGCCGCCGAACGATCGATGACGTCGGCTAACGACATGTCCGCCGCTCCCGGCGCACAAATGCGCCCAGCCATCGTGCTTTGCCAGAGCCTCACCGGGCTTTCGCTGGTGCGCGCGCTGGCCCAGGCTGGCGTCGACGTACATGGCCTGATGCTCGATGAGCGGTCGTTTACTCGTTTCTCTCGCTACGGCAAGAAAATACCGCTCTATGGCAAGCATAAGGACGAAACCTTTCTCTTGCAGTTCCTCACCGGGTATTGCCACAAGCTTGGCAATCACCCGGTGGTATTTCCGAGCAGCGACCGCATGGCGCTGTTCCTGGCGAAGCACGCCGATACGCTGCGAGACTGTTGCCTGTTTTCGTCCACCACCTACGAGGATCTCGCCAGCCTGGTCAGCAAGGATGGTCTTTACCGGCAAGCGCTGGCCGCGGGCGTCGGTGTCATCCCCCATATCATCTCCCAGGATGCCGGCGCGATCGCGGCGTGGAGCGTGGATAACGCCGCGCCTTACTTGCTCAAGCCGTTCTACGACAGCATCGACACCGTCCGGCCCTTCGAAAAAAACATTCAGCTGGCGACGCGCGAGGACTTGCGGGACTACGTCACCATGCACGGAACACAGTCGATGATCGTGCAGCGCCTGATAGAGGGTGGGGACGGATATGTGTTCGATTGCTACGGCTACTGCGATCGCGATGGCCGCGTGCTGACGATGGCCTCGCACCGGCGCCTGCGTCAGCATCCGCCCAATTTCGGCAGCACTTGTTTCGGCGAGATCCCGGCCAGCTTTGGCGCCGATGCCGACCGGCAGATTTTCGAAAACACGACACGATTGCTGGGCAATTTGCGCTTCCATGGAATCTTCGGCATCGAGTGGCTGTATGAACGCGAGACCGGGCGATTTTATGTCATCGATTTCAACGCGCGGCCCTTCCTGACCATCGGGCACCTGCACGCCTGTGGGCTCAATCTGCCGCTGCTTGCCTACCAGGAGCTAACGGGCCAGTTGCCGGGCCAGATCGACCGGCAACCGGCACTGCGGCATATTCTGTGGTCTGACCTCACGCGCGACCTGTTGACACTGCATGAAATTGAAACGGGGGAACTGCAGGCGCTAAAAATTTGGCTGTCGACCTTGCTGCGTTGCCGCAGTTTTGGCAACCCGGACTGGCGCGATCCGGGGCCCGGCATTGCGGAAGTGCTGGCCATCGCAAGAAGGTTCGCCACCTATTTGGGCAAGCAACGGGGCGGCGGCAAAACCGCGGCGCACTGACCCGTTACGTCGAACGCGCGCCTACCGGCCAGGCCTTTCGGCCACACCCAGCCCAGCGGCGACTTTGATCGCCACGCGAATGCGCTGGTAGGTCCCGCAGCGGCACAGGTTGCCGGCCATCGCGGCATCGATTTCGGCATCGGTCGGCGACTTCGTCCGGGCGAGCAGCGCGGTGGCAGCCATCACTTGCCCGGACTGGCAGAATCCGCACTGAACGACATTCGCCGATACCCAGGCATCCTGCACACGCTGGCCCAGCGGCGACTTGCCGATGTCCTCGATGGTGGTGACCCGCTTGCCTGAAAGCGCCGAGAGCGGCGTCACACAGGCGCGGACCGGCGCCCCATCGACGTGCACGGTACAAGTGCCGCACAGCGCCATGCCGCAACCATACTTGGTGCCGGTCAGTTGCAGGTTTTCGCGCAGGAACCACAGCAGCGGCGTTTCTGGCGCGATAGCGGATTCAACATCTTTGCCATTGACTGTGAAGCGGATCATGGTTCTCTCCGTAAACGGGAATCCCTGCACGCCGGCAGGCGCGCGGCCCGCGAGCCACAAAGCAGGCGCCCAGGCCCGATGAGAAAGTCTACGCCAAACGCGGCGGTTTTCATTGCCGGCGGATGAACGCGCTATCATCGCAGGTGGGGTGCGGGGATTGGTCCCGAACGGCCCGCCGAGGCTGAATTCACCTCAACACCTGACACAATGATGTTCACTTTGCCAGATTTTCCCCGTTCGCCCTGTGGTATCGAAGGGCCTTTGTGATTTAAGCCCTTCGATACCTCTGGGCGAACGGGAATTAAGTGAACAGTATTGACACCTGACATGGAAAATCAGTACCCCGCATGAAATATGCCCGCTAAAAAGACGCTCAAGCTGTTCCCCACACCTTCCGATTGCGAAGTGGCGTTTTACGACGCTTTCGAAAGGGCCGACCTGAACCTGATGATGGCGGTTTG
>JANNGY010000248.1:0-5715 GCA_031404095.1 Betaproteobacteria bacterium
AGTATTCTGAAGATAATTTCGCAATGTATTGTATTTAAAGGCTATTCAATTGCTGGCCCACTAATTGCTGTTATTTCCACTGAAAGTGTCGTTCTTGCAGTACTGTAGCGGAATTGGAGTCAAAAAAATGAACCTAAAAAAACTTGCTTGTTTGCTCATCGCGTCCGGTGCCATGGCTTTTGGCGCATTGCCGGCACAGGCCACATTGATTCTTTATCTGGATGCGGGTGGCGGAAACGATATCACCGTGGTCGACAACGGCGCCGGCGACCTGGATTCGGCAGTTGGCAGTGTGCGCTGGGCCGGCACGCTTGGTACGTGGCTCAGCAACTTCAGTTTCACCCAGGGAACTTCGAACAGCCCCGGTACCGGCGTTGCGAGCTTGGACTTGTTTTCGTTCTACGCGACGTCTCGCCGGAACGGAAACCTGCGAATCGAACTCGTCGAAGATGGCTTCCTTTCGCCAATCGGCCCAAGCCTGGAGGCGACTTCTTCGGTCGTCGGCAAGACCACCGGCAAAGTATCGTTTGAGTCCCTGTTGGACAACGTGACAATTGGGACATTAGGCACCTACTCAGGTGGCGCGTTCTCCGGAGACACCGGGACGACCGTCAGCACAGCCGGTGGATTCAGCCTCACGCAGATCGCCAAAATCGAGCACAAGTATGCTGGCGTGACCGAATTCAGGTCTAACACTTCCATCACGAGCGTCGCGGAACCAACGACATTGGGGATTCTTGGCTTGGGATTGATTGGATTCGCTTACATGCGCCGCCGCCGCGAGAGTTGAGTCCACGCGCCAGCAAGTCGCCGCACATTTATTTCTCAAGTTCAAACAAGATCCAAACCCCTGCATTCGCGGGGGTTTTTTATTGCGCCAAGACGAATCGCATGACCCGCGCGCAACGCGCTGCAACGTCACCTGAGGTGTGTGTAAAATGCGGGACGGGCATAATAAATCCATAGCGCCGCACGTCCCTCATTTTTCAAACATTTCCACACTCGATGCCATCCAGAGACAGCGATAGAGTTGTGCGTGCAGCGCTTGCAGAAAGCCTGCTAAATGGGTTCGCGGCGTGAACCGTCGATCAGAATTGATCGGCCCGATATACGTCACGATGCTCATGGCGGTGGTCATTGCCCTGTTCTGGCCGACGTTTCGGGATTTATTTGCCCTTGGAGCCGGCACGGATGAAGTCACACATCGAATTCTTGCCATTCCCGTATTCTTTGTTTTGGTATGGGGATCGCGGTTTGAACTGGCCGAAGTGCCGATTCGCAGTTTCTGGCTGGGACTGATCGGAATTGCCGGCGCGGGACTCACCTGGCTCACCGGCGAATTGTCCTTTATCCGCCTGCTGACCAATATCGGGATCATTGCGATGGTGCCGATGGCCGTACTGACAATATTCGGCTACCGCTGGCTTTGGGTACTGAGTTTTCCGCTTTTCTACCTTTGGCTGGCGATACCGTTCCGCGGTCCGCTGGTGCCATTGCAGGTGGACTGGACCGCGCGATTCACATTTGCGGCCCTGATCGCGAGTGGCGTGCCAGTGCACCGTGAAGGCCCGTACTTTGAATTGCCATCAGGCGCCTGGTCGATTGCCGACACTTGCAGCGGCATTGAGTACCTTAGTGCATGCATCATGCTTGGCGTCCTGTATGCCTGGACAATGTACACGTCTGCACGCAAGCGCCTGCTGTTCATTGCCGGCGCCGTCTTGGTCGGTATCTGCGGCAACTGGCTGCGAGCATATCTGACGATTCTCATCGCACACATCAGTGACAACCGGTTCCTGCGGGATGGCCATGGCACTTTCGGCTGGGTGATGTTTGCAGCCTTGCTATTCGCGTATTGCTGGGCCGGTTGGCAGGTTCGTGACCTTGAATCCACGGATGGTTCCGGAAAACAAGCAGGGAAATTGGCTGAGGCGCAACCCCGTGGCGAACCCATCTCGCCCTCTGGCGTCGCGCTGATGGTCGCTTCGGGAATTGTACTGGCGTCAATGGTTGTCTGGCCGGTAATCAGCCACATGCTTACCAGTAGCGGATCGCGATCGCAAATCGCAATTTCAGACATCGCGCCCGCTTCCGGTTGGAGCACAGCTGAAAAATCATCAGTGGAATGGACGCCAACACTTGTCAATCCCACGCGCGAACGGGTACAGACCTTTCAGAAGAATGGTCGACGCGTAGATGTGTTTGTCGGTCTCTATGTCGATCAGTCATGGTCATCAAAACTGGTTACGTCGGTCAATCATTTCATTCCCGCCGAGAGTGCCCGCTGGACTCTTGTGCAGCGTGGCAACGAAACAGCCGTTTACCTGGGAAAACCGCTCGAGGTGAAAGCCGGTGGCATTCTTGGCGGGGGCCAGAGAATCGCCGCCCGACAGTGGTATTGGATTCACGGAACATCCACCGGCGTTGATACACAGGCGAAACTTGAACACCTCCGCAGCAAGCTCAATGGAAAAGAAGATATTTCCGCCTGGGTCGCCATTTATACCGTAGCGGATTCCACGCAGGAGATAGCCACCGGCACACTGAATGAGTTTATGCATGATATGGGCGAGTCATTGGAACGAGCGCTCATGCAAACGACTCAACCGCAAATCAATTCTGCAGGAATCCGATCAAGTGCTGCCGCGCATTGATTAATACAGTTCGAAGCCACTCCGCTGTGGCCCGATTCGCGTCACAGAGCGACTCCAGCATGACTGCCGAAGAGGTAAGATTCATCAACTCACAATAATGGATGCGATGCTTTGATCAGCGCCTTTCCTTACACGCCGGCAATATGGAGCTACGGAATCGCCGCATTGATTTTCATCGCTTTCGCCGCGCGGATATTGCTTGGCTGGCGCGGCGGCCTCAGGGCGTCTGTACTTTTTTTTGCTGTATTGGCCAGCGCAGCATGGGCCGGCTCGGTCT
This sequence comes from Betaproteobacteria bacterium, assembly GCA_031404095.1. Taxonomy (GTDB): domain Bacteria; phylum Pseudomonadota; class Gammaproteobacteria; order Burkholderiales; family Usitatibacteraceae; genus UKL13-2. Next base: position 2,932 of record JANNGY010000248.1, read on the forward strand.
GGGCGACCTTGCAGTACCAGACGATGGGATGGTGGCGCCTTGCGTGCACAACCGACGCCATTCGCATCGGAGCATGGTTGGCGTTTCTGCCCCTGCTGCTTGAAAGTGGACCGCAACAAACGCGCACCGGAACGGTCGCAGCACGCCTGCTGAGGTATCTCGCGGTTCCGCTGATACTGTTGGTCACGAGCGCCTACATGACAACGTCGCCTCCCTGGCTGTCTTCGGCGGGGATTCGTGAAGGTACGGGAGAGTTCTACGCCTGGCTCGGCGCGTCGGTTTTCGGCCTGGCGCTTACCGAACAACTCTATCGGCGTACACCCGCCAACCGGCGCTGGGCAGTCAAGCCGCTGGTGATTGGCCTTGCCGGCATGTTTGCGTTCGATCTGCTTATTTATTCCGGCGCCGCGCTGTTCCATCAGGTGAATCCGGCCATGTGGGCTGCGCGCGGCATCGCAAACGCAGTCGTCATTTTCTTCGTCGGTATCGCGACTGCCCGCAATACCGGCTGGACCGTGGATGTATATGTGTCGCGTGACGTCGTTTATCAGTCCACCGCAGTATTGATGGAGGGCATCTACCTGCTCATTGTGGCGAGCGCCGCTTACTGGGTGCATTTCTTCGGCGGCGACTGGGGCGGGACATTACGAGTTGCGCTGGTGTTTGCCGCGCTCCTTGGCCTTGCGGGGCTGATGCTGTCAGGTAGCCTGCGCGCGCGCCTGAAGGTTATTATCAGCAAGAATCTTTTTTCCTTTCGCTATGATTACCGCCAGGAGTGGCTGCAATTCACTCGTATGCTCGGCACCACCGAACAAGGCGAAAACCTTTACCAGCAGGTCGTGCGGGCGCTTGGCAACCTGGTTGAAAGTACCGGAGGGGCTATCTGGCTGGAACGCCACGGAAAATTCTCCGAGGTCGCCAACCTGAACATGCCCCGTGTCCCGCAAATCGAATCGGTTTCAGGCTCGCTCGCTTCTTTCCTTGCGCGGACCGACTGGGTGATTCGCATTGACGAGTTTACCGTGTCACCCGGCAAGTACCCGGATCTCGCCCTGCCGGATTGGCTGATCTCACTGGAAAATGCGTGGCTGGTGGTTCCCTTGCCAAACGGGCCGGACCTTATCGGTTTTGTCATCCTGGCCCGTCCTCGAGCAAAGATCGATGTCAACTGGGAAGTGCGCGATCTGCTGAAGACGGCGAGTCGCCAGGCTGCCAGCTACATCGCCCAGATTCGCACCAAAGAAGCACTGGTTGAAACCGAACAGTTCGACGCCTTCAATCGTATGTCGGCATTCGTCGTGCATGACCTGAAAAATCTGGTCGCGCAGCTAGCGCTGGTGGTAAAAAATGCCGAGCGGCATCGCGACAATCCCGAATTCCAGAAAGACATGCTTGAAACGGTCGAACACGCGGTTGGGCGCATGAATCAGCTCATGCTCCAACTTCGGACCGGCACGAATCCGATGGAGAAGCCACGACTGGTCGAGCTTGCCGACGTGATCCGACGTATCATTCAGGCAAAGGGCCGGCAGCGTGAAACGATTGAATTTGACGTGGCGCCGGACCTTCGCGTGCTTAGCCACGAGGACCGGATTGAGCGCGTCATTGGCCATATTGTGCAAAACGCAATCGAGGCAAGCGAAATGAGCGAGGGCGGTCATGGCGGGGTAAAGGTCCGAGCGTTTAAAATTTCCGGCCAGGCAGTCGTCGAGATTTCCGACAAAGGCAACGGCATGACAGAGGAGTTTATGCGCGAGCAACTGTTCCATCCTTTCCAGACCACCAAACCGCAGGGTATGGGAATCGGCATGTATGAAAGCATGCAATATGTCCGCAGTATCGGCGGCCGAATTGTCGTTGAAAGCGCGCCAAATGCCGGCAGCCGTTTCGACGTCATCCTGCCACTTGCCAATGATGCGGGCCCTGCAAACGAACTGGCACGGCAGCCGGCATGAGTGAGAATTCAAGGCGGCCGCTGCTGATCGTCGAGGACGACCTCGCGCTGCAGAAGCAGATGCGCTGGGCATTCGACAAGAATGAAATCGTCCTGGCAAACGACCTGGAAAGCGCCATTGCGCAGATCCGCCGGTACGAGCCTGCCGTCGTGACGATGGACCTGGGACTACCGCCGCATCCAGGCGATTCAACGGTCGGTTTTAATCTGCTTAGCCAAATTCTCGCGCTTGCGCCGCACACAAAGGTTATTGTGCTGACAGGACAGAACGACCATCTGAATGCACTGAAAGCGATCCGGCTGGGCGCGTATGATTTTTTTGCCAAGCCGTTTGAGCCAGAACTGCTGGCGGTCACCATCGATCGCGCCTTTCGCCACCACGAATTGCAGGAGGAAAACCGAAGACTGCAGACCGCACTTCAGGCAACGCCGCTGTCCGGCATCCTTACCCAGGATACGGAGATGATACGCATCTGCCGCACAGCGGAAAAAGTTGCGCCCAGCATGGCGACCATCGTGTTGCTCGGCGATTCCGGAACCGGCAAGGAACTGGTCGCGCGCGCGTTGCATGACCTGTCGCCGCGTGCCAAGGAACGGTTTGTGGCCATCAATTGCGCAGCCATCCCGGATTCGTTGCTGGAAAGCGAGCTGTTCGGTTACGAAAAAGGCGCATTTACCGGCGCTGCCAAGCAGACGCCGGGCAAAGTGGAGACCGCCAACAAAGGCACGCTTTTTCTCGATGAAATCGGCGACCTGCCCCTCCCGCTTCAATCGAAACTCTTGCGCTTCCTACAGGAGCGAGTCATCGAGCGGGTTGGCGGCCGAGAGGA
>JANNGY010000249.1:0-11377 GCA_031404095.1 Betaproteobacteria bacterium
ACCAGCGGCCCCTGGCCGGCGTCGCGGCCCGAGACGAAGTACCGCCGCTCGTCGAAGACCTGGTAGTTGGGCAATTCGCGCTTGCAATAGGTACCCACAATGCGCCCGCCACTCAGGACCGAGGCCGCATTGAAGCGCCGCTGCACGGCCATCGACTTGGACCTAACATCGCCCTGGTCGCCAAATTGATGGGCATGACCTACGACCAGGTGCAGGCCCTGCAAGTCGGCCAGTTCAAGCGCCAGGGCTGCCAGTGCTCGGGCGCCGGCGGCCATGAAGGCGGGGCGCAGCAACAGGTCTTCGGGGGGGTAGCCGGTAAGCGACAGCTCGGGGGCCAGGACGACCGCTGCACCCTGCCCGTGGGCTTGGCGCGCCGCCTGTGCCAGCAAACGAACGTTGCCGCTCAGGTCGCCAACCGTTGCGTTGATCTGCGCAAGCGCCACTTTCATACGGACCCTGGATGACGCATCGCGAAGACTCGACTGACCCGGATTATCTCATCCGCATCCACACCGACCCGGCCACGCTGGACGCGCCCGCCTGGAATGCCTTGCTGGAGCGCCAGCCCAGCCCCACGCCTTTCATGCGCCACGAGTACCTGGCTGCGCTGCATGCGTCGGGCAGCGCCACGCCGCAGACCGGGTGGGCACCGCAGTTCATCACGTTGCACTCCGGTGGGCAACTGCAGGCCGCCTGCGCCAGTTATCTGAAGAGCCACTCCTACGGCGAATATGTCTTCGACTGGGCGTGGGCCGACGCCTACCGGCGCCACGGCCTGCGCTACTACCCCAAGCTGCTCGCCGCCATTCCCTACACGCCGGTACCCGGTACGCGGTTGATGGCCCTGGCTGAACCTGCACGGCTGGCGCTGGCCCAAGCCGTTCTCGCCTCCGCCGCCGACGCCGGGCTGTCGTCCGCCCACGTTCTGTTCGTGGACGAAGCCGACCGTGCGGCGTTGACGCACGCCGGCTGGATGATCCGCGAGGGTGTGCAGTTCCACTGGACGCAGGACAGTGCCAGGCCCGTAACCGATTTCGCCGACCTGCTGTCGCGGCTGCAGCGCGAAAAGCGCAAGAAAATCCAGCAGGAGCGGCGTCGCGTGCAGGACCAGGGCGTGGAGTTCAGCGTGCACGAGGGTGCGGCCATCGACGAGGCGTTGTGGGACTTCTTCTATCGCTGCTACACGCTGACCTACCAGGCCCACCACAGCACGCCGTACCTGAGCCGCGACTTCTTCCGCCGCATGGCGTGCACCATGCCCGGGAACTGGGTGATGTTCATGGCCCGCCGAGCGGGCCAGCCGCTGGCAGCGTCGCTGGTGGCCATCGACCGCCCACGCGGCGCCGCCTGGGGCCGCTACTGGGGCTGCGTCGAGCCCCTGCCCTGCCTGCACTTCGAGGCCTGCTACTACCAGCCGCTGGCCTGGTGCCTGCAGCAAGGCTTCGAGCGTTTCGAAGGTGGCGCGCAGGGCGAGCACAAGATGGCCCGTGGCCTGCTGCCGACAAGGACGTACTCTGCCCACTGGTTGCGAGACCAGCGCTTCGCCGCCGCAGTGGCCGATTTCCTGGCCGCCGAGGGCGCGGGAATAGGCCAGTACGTGGACGAGTTGCGCGAGCGCAACCCGTTCAAGGTCGCTTGATCAGGCCTTGCTGCGAGCGTCGAAATTGGCGATGCCGGACATGACTTCGGCGTGCGCCGCGTCCATGCCTTCCCAGCCCACCACCTTGACCCACTTGCCGTCTTCCAGATCCTTGTAGTGCTCGAAGAAGTGCTGGACCGCCGCCGCGAGCAGGCCGGTGACGCGCTCAACCAGCCAGTCGGGCGCCTTGGCCGTCTCGAGCCAGCAGACGGCGCTGGCGCCGCGCACTTCGCCGAAAGTCAGGAACTCGTCTACGTGTTGCCGCAGCCGTTCGGTGAGTGCAATGATCTGCTCGCATTCCGAACGGCTGAACGCTCGCGGGATGCGCACCACATCGCCTGCACTGAGCGAGGGAGCGGGCGCTTTTTCTCGACGGTGACCGCGTGCCGTTGTCGTCGCCATCGCTGCTGTCGCTGCCGCCGCCCTCGCCACCACTTTCGGCATGACGCGGTTTACTTCTTGCCCGGCTTCCTCGCGGCCTTGGCGACGCCGGCCGCATCGTGGTCGATGAAAACCGGAATCACAAACCAGTCGTAGGCATCGGCCAGCCATGCCTTCTGCTTTTTCTTCACCAGTTGCTCGGCTTCGGCGACAGTTTTGCAGGCCGCGTTTTGCGCACTGTTGAAATCAAACACGTTTGCCGTGAAATGGCCGGCGATACCGTGAAAGCCTGCCGGAGACTTCCCGCCGATGGTGAGAAACTGGGAGGCAGCGGATTCTGGCAAGTCGGTCGGCCGGACGCTGCTGCGGGTGGGCACGGTGCCGGGCACAGACCCGCTTTGCATTTTGCTGTCGCCCACCCGTGGCGCAACCAGTTTGACGGCAAAGTATTTCGATTGGCGGTTCGTGGCCATGAATCCTCCTTGATGATTGAAAGTCGGAAAAAGCGCTACGGCAGATGTTAGCCAACACAAAGCTGCAAAGGCAACAGTTTTCCCACTAAACTGCCGCTGGAAGGGGAAAGGGGCGCAAGTCGATATGGAGTTGCGAAAGAGACAACTGCTGGCAACGGGCCTCGGTTTGGCGGCGGCGGCGGCACTGCCCGGCCCGGCGCTCGCATCGGCAACGGCGCCGCTTCTGGTGATCATCGATATCGACACACCGTCAACCCGCGCGGTGTTCAAGGGATTTGTGACGGCAGTCAATCGTCGATTTGCCGCCGCGCGCATCCGGCCTGAAGTGCGATTCATTGCCAACAGTTCAGAAACGGACGAACCGAGTTTTCAGTCGCTGAAACAGGAACTGGTCGCCGCGCGTGCCGACATTATCCTCGCCTCAAACCCCACGCTGGCCGCGATGGCGCGCAAGTGCGGTCTCGGTACCCCGATCCTGTTTTTCTCGCTGGCCGATCCTATCGCATCCGGTCTCACCGATTCGCTCACGCGGCCGGGAATGGGCATGACCGGTTTTACCCTCGGCGCCGCCAGCAATTTAAAGCGCAGGGAAATGCTGCTGCGCCTGGCACCCCGCTGCCGCAGGGTCGGGCTGTTGTCCGGCACCATCCATCTCATGGAAGGTTTGCGGCAGCCGCCGGCCGGGCATTCGGTTTGGCCGCCAGGCATCGATGAGCGGATATTCAAATGCGACCGTGTTGAGGAGCTGGCCGCACTGGTGAAAACCCGTGGCGCGCGCGAGGTGGACGCCTGGGACATCGAATATACCTTCCTTGCGTTCCGCCATCCCGAGGAGACGGTGCGGCTGCTGGCCACGCTGAAGCGGCCGATCATTTACCCGCGCATGAAGCATGTCCACCTCGGCGGCATGGCGGCGTACGAACCGAGCATCGAGGAGTCCGACGAGGCCTGGGTATCGCAGGTGGCCTCATTGCTGGCGGGCATCCCGATTGCGGAAATTCCGGTGGTGCAGGCCACGCGCTACAGTTTCGGCTTGAATCTCAGGACCTGCCGGCAAGTGGGGATCGACCCGCCGAAGTCCCTGATCAAGATCGCCGACCTGGTGATCGAATGATGGCAGACGGACTAAACCAGATGAAGTCGCGATCCCCGGTGCTGAGGCGTCGCTACTTCTGGTTCCTCGGCGGCTTTGTGACGCTGCTGCTGTTGTTGACGAGCGCCCCCGATGCCTACTTCTCGTTTCAGGAAAACAAGGCCAACATCGCGCAATTGCAATCGGCTGAAGCGCGCCTTGCGGCCAGCCGCGTCACCAGTTTCCTGGAGTATCAGGAGGGCCTGTTGACCGAGGTCGAGCGACTGCCATGGGGAAGTGGCGTGCTGACTGTCGCTGATCGCGAGGCGGAGTATGAGCGGTTGATGAAGCTGGTGCCGGCCATCATGGAGATTGAACATATCGATGCCGCCGGCAATTCGGCAATACGCGTTTCCCGAACCAATCCCAACCGCCTGGGTGGCCCGCCCAGCAGCGCCGGATTGGCCGCAGCCAGGGAAGTGAAGAAGGCGGGAAAATGGTATTCGCCCACCTACTTGCGCGAGGGCAATGTACCGTACATGACCTTTGCCCTTTCGATTGCCGACGGGCGCGCCGGTGTCACCGTCGCCCAGATCAACCTCAAGTTCATTGCCGACATCATCGCCACCATGCGTTTTGGCGAGGCCGGGCAGGCTTATGTCGTTGACAGCGCCAACAAGCTCGTTGCCCACCCCAACCTGAGCCTGGTGCTGCGGCGGATGGACTTGAAGGAGTTCCTGCCCGCGCGTCTGCTCGATCGCAAGCCGGACAAGGCGGCAGCCGCGGAATCGCCCGAGAGCATGGCGGAAAACATGCGCCAGCGGTCGCAACTTGCGTTCTTTGAATCCAAGGGGCTCGAGGGGGGGCAGGTCCTGTCCAGCGCGGTGTTCATTGAGCCCACCGGATGGTGGGTGGTGGTGGAACAGCCGTACTCGGAAGCATTGAGCACGGTATTTGGCACATTGCGCCGCACGCTCGGCTTTGTGCTGCTCGGCCTGGCGCTGGCGTTCGCCGCCAGCTACTTGCTGGCGCGCATGTTCGCGGCGCCCATCCTGCGCGTCCAGCGCGGCGCGGCGAGGATCGGCGCCGGCGACCTCGCGGCGCGAATTGAGCTGCATTCCGGCGACGAGATCGAGGATCTGGCCACTGAGTTCAACAAGATGGCGGCGCAACTTGAGGAATACACCACCGGACTGGAAAAAATGGTCACCGAGAAGACGGCGCAGCTGGAGCTCGCCAATCGCCACAAATCCGAATTCCTGGCGAACATGTCGCATGAACTGCGCACGCCGCTAAACGCCGTGATAGGCTTTTCGGACGTGCTCAAGGAGCAATATTTCGGGCCGCTGAACGACAAGCAGCAGGAATACGTTCGTGATATCAACGAGTCCGGCCAGCACCTCCTGTCGCTGATCAACGATATCCTCGACCTGTCCAAGATCGAGGCCGGGCGCATGGACCTCGATCTCTCGCGCTTCAACCTGCCGGCCGCGATCGACAACGCGCTGGTGCTGGTGCGCGAGCGGGCGCACCGGCACAATCTGCGGCTCAAGTCGGCCATTGCCGCCGATATTGGCGATATGGTGGCGGACGAGCGCAAACTGAAGCAGATCCTGATCAACCTCTTATCCAACGCGGTCAAGTTTTCCCACCCGGGCGGGTGGGTTTTGATCACCGCATCCCGTGGTACAAGTGAAGTCATGATTTCGGTGAAAGATTCAGGCATGGGGATTGCGCCACAGGACCAGGCAGCCATATTCGACGAATTTCACCAATTGAAGACGAGCGGCAGCGCCAAGCAGGAAGGCACGGGCCTTGGTCTTTCGCTGGCGAAGCGTTTTACCGAGCTGCATGGCGGCCGCATTTCGGTCGAAAGCAGTGTCGGGCGCGGCGCGACGTTCACCTTTACCTTGCCGGACCGCGAATTGATGCCTGTTGAACCACCACCACCAGAAACGCCACCAAAATGACGGCAACGGAGAAACCGATGATCCTGATTGTTGAAGACGATGAAAAAAGCCGTCGGCTGATGCGCGATCTACTCGAGCATCAAGGATATGACGTGATGGAGACCGACCAGGGCGAGATCGGCATCGAACTCATGCGCAAATTGCAGCCGGCGCTGGTATTGATGGATATCCACCTTCCCGGCATTTCGGGACTGGAGGCGATACGCGAAATTCGTGCCGACGCGGCAATCGCCGCGACCCCGGTGGTCGCGGTGACCGCATCGGTAATGGGAAATGCGCGCGACAAGATCCGTGAGGCAGGATTCGATGGCTTTGAGCCGAAGCCACTGAATCTCAAGGAGTTCCTGGGGACCATTCGCAGGCTGGTACCGGTCTGAAGCGGCACGTGATCCGAATGCCAGTTGCCGGCCCATCGCCATTTTCAATTCCATCAGCTCCATTTCAATTTCAACAACGCAACGTCATCCCCCGGCCAGATCCGGGGATGACAACCGTTTTGATTTGGTATTGACATAACATGCCCACACCGTCTTTTACTGCCGCCACCGCCGGAATGAAATCCGCCGCCGGCGATATCCTGGTGGTGGACGACAATGCCGCCAATGTGCGCCTGCTGTCCGACTTGTTGGCGGTCCATGGATTTGCCGTTCGCACCGCGTACGGCGGTGAGGCCTGCCTCGCCGCCGTCGCCGAAAGGATTCCCGGCCTGATTCTGCTGGATGTGATCATGCCGGGCATGGACGGATTCAGCGTTTGCCGCACACTGCGCAGCGATCCGCGTCTCCAGTTGCTGCCGATTGTGCTGGTGACGTCGCTCGATCCACACGAGGAGCGGGTGAAGGGTCTGGATGCCGGTGCGGATGACTTTCTGTCGAAGCCGATTCACGCGCCGGAATTGCTGGCGCGGGTTCGATCCTTGCTGCGGGTGAAAAGCCTTTATGACCAGGTCGACGCGCAGGCGCGTGAACTGGCGGCCTGGAACGAAACGCTCGAGGCGCGCGTGGCCGAGGAAGTCGCCAAGAACGCACGCCTTGCGCGGTTGCGCCGTTTTGTGTCCCCGCAACTGGCCGACCTGATCGTTGCCGGCGGCGCCGAGGATCCGCTGAAATCGCACCGGCGCGAAATCGCCGTGGTGTTCATTGATCTGCGCGGATTTACCGCCTTTGCGGAAAACACCGAGCCGGAACGGGTGATGCAGGCGCTGCACGAATATCATGCGGTGATGGGGCGCATCATCCAGCGCCATGCCGGCACGCTCGAGCGTTTCACCGGCGACGGCATGATGGTGTTTTTCAATGATCCGGTGCCGATTCCCGATCCCGCGCGGCGGGCCGTGGAGATGGCGCGTGACATGCGCGACGCCGCACTGTTGCTGGCGACGGCGTGGCGCAAGCAAGGCTTTGAACTGGGGGCCGGGATCGGGGTCGCGTTCGGCTATGCCACCCTCGGAGCGATCGGCTTTGAAGACCGCATCGACTACAGCGCCATCGGCACCGTCACCAACCTGGCAGCCAGATTGTGTTCCGAGGCGCCGGCCGGCGAGGTCTATCTTTCGCAACGGATCCACGCCGAAATCGATGGGCACTACGGAACCGAGGCGCTTGGCCCGATTGCCATTCGCGGCCTGTCGCGCACGCAAATGGCGTATCGCCTGCTTGACGCGCGCGCGCCGAGCCCATCGTGAAACGCTCCATCCAGCTCGCGCACATTCGCCAGCTCTGTTGCCTCGGCTATCCGGGCCAGTCGCTGATGCCCGCACTGTTGCGCGCGGTGCGGGAATTCATCGGCGCGGACTCGGCCGGGTTCTTCTGGGTCAATGCCCGCGGCGACATGACCAATCTGTTCGCCGAGCGGATGCTTTCGCCGGGACTGATGCGACTGTACTTTGAGCGTCACTACGACGGCGCGGAACACCCGTTTCGCCAGGCATTCCTGCAGCGCGCCAGTTCGACCGATATGGTGTCGTCGTCAAGCGCGTCCCCCGAGTTGCTGAAAACCGCTTATTACAACGATATCCTTCGGCACCTCGACGCGCATCACGTCATGTATTCCGTGATTCGCAACCAGGGGCACGCACTTGGCCAGCTGTCGTTGTACCGACCCAAGAGCGCGCCGGCCTTCACGGCGCGCGAACGCGCCGCCATCAACGACATCTCCCGCTACGTCGCGCACGCGGTCAGCTGCCCGGTCACAGAGGCCGATCCCAAGGCGCAGTTTGTGGATTCCGATGACGAGGGCCTGGTGGTGGTGGACAGCCGGGGCAGCATCGTCCAGGGAGCCGCGCTGTCGCTGAAGCTGCTGGCGATGGCGACGCGCAGTGAATTCAGCCCGGCCAGCCCGCCACTGGCGACGGGCGACGTGGTGCCGGCCGTGGTATTGACGCTGATCGAGCGTTTGCACAGGGTACTGACAGGCCGTGCTGCGTCCGCGCCGCGCGAACAGGTGGAGACCGCCTGGGGCCGCTTCCTGCTCAGCGCCTATGCACTGGGAAACGAGGGCGATGCGCTGCCGGCGACGATCGGCATTCACGTTCGTCGCAAGGAGCATGTGGTGGTGAAACTGGCGCAGGCGATGGGACCGCTCGATTTGTCGCCGCAGCAGCGTGAAGTCGCTCTGCTGCTGGCGCAAGGCAAAAGCAACCAGGAAATCAGCGCCGCGCTGAATGTCAGCAACAACACCGCGAGTTACCACGTCAAACAGCTCTTCTTCCGGCTCGACGCGCATGATCGCGCCGACGCTGTCTCGCGCATTCTGGGCGTTGGCTGAGCGCATCTTGCAAGGCGGCTGTCCGTGCGGCGCTTTCCGCATGGACCGGGCAACGCCGGGCGCCGTCCCGACGAATTGCCCGCAAGCGTAATTCCTCCGGTATATTGAGGCGCGCAAACCCCCGGACCTACCGTACCCAACGCACCGATGCTCGATATAAAAACACTTTTCGTGGCCATGATCGCGACCAGTCTTCTGCTGACGGTCTCGATGGCGGTGGCTGTCGACATGCGCTTTCGCGATGGCGTTGGCAAATGGACCGGCGCACTGGTCCTGCAGACGCTGGCATGCGTGTTTTACCTCGCGCGCGGCACCTGGCCGGACGCCGTCACGGTGGTTGTGCCGAATGCGCTTATCATGCTGTGCATGTCGCTCCAGGCGGCGGCGATTCTCGAATTTTTCGGCAAGAAACTGTCAATCCTCTGGCATGTGCTGCCGCCGCTGTTGATCGGCGGCTTGCTGGCCATCATGCTGGATAACCTGGCCGCGCGCGTGATTGTCACCAGTGCCGGATTTGGTGGTGGAATGCTGGTGACCGGACTGATGCTGCAACGAATTGATTCGGGCAGCGAGCGGTCCGCACGCTTGATGGTAATGAGCGGCTTTCTGGCTGGCGCATTTGCCATGTTTGCACGGGTGATCGGAATGGTCATCGAGCCCGGCGTGGTCAAGGATTTTGTCTCGCCATCGTATTTTCAGGGCGCCATTTTCCTGGTCTCGCTGGCGGTCATCCTGATAACTTCGGTCGGATTCCTGCTCATGCACATGGAGCGCGCCGAGGAGGCGGCCAATCGCCTGGCCGTGACCGACCCGTTGACCGGCAGCTTTAATCGCCGCACTTTCCTGCAACTCGGTGAAAAGGAGATCGCACGTACCCGCCGGGCGAAGGGGGCCATGTCGCTGTTGATGCTCGACCTCGACCACTTCAAACGTGTGAATGACCAGTACGGGCATCAGGCCGGCGACGAGGCGCTCAAAGCCGTGGTTAATTCTTTGCAGGACAGTTTGCGGCGCGAGGACTTGCTGGTGCGTTACGGTGGTGAAGAATTCTGCGTGCTGCTGCCGGATGTGCCGCTTGATCAGGCTGCCTTGCTGGCGGAGCGCGCACGCGCGGCGGTCGAGCGCACCGGGTTCACCTTCCGCGGCCGGGTAATTCCGCTGACGATCAGTATCGGCGTGGCATTGCTGGCACGCGACAGCACCGAGGACATTGAACGGCTGGTAAGCCGCGCGGACGAAGCGCTCTACAGTGCGAAAGTGTCGGGACGAAACCGCGTGGTGGTCTATCCGGAAAACTCGACGATCGCGTTGTTGTCGCGCAGTCACCGGCGTGTGCCGGGCGCCGAGCCGACGGAAAAGGCGGCGGACTAGGCAACAGCGCCGCGCCGATCGGCTCATTTTTTGATCCGGCGATAGAACAAGTTGAAGTCGCGCCAAAGTTCTCCTTCCCCCGCGGAGCCTGCCCCGGCAGGCAGTAAGCCGGGGGCGGGGGGCCAAGGTTCATGGGGCAAACACGGCACACTTGGGTCCCCGCCTACGCGGGGAAAGGACAATCCTTCTTCCTATTAAATCGCCGGATCAATTGATCACGGCAGATTCAAACCAAAGCACCGGCGCACCTTTCGGGCCGAAAATGCCTGAAGAGCCGCGCCAGTGCTTGGGTTTTGTTGGCTTAGTCGCCGGAATGCTTGTCCGACAGGACTGGTTCGGCACCGCCGCCTGCGCCGCCGTGCGGAAGTTGAACTTTTCCGCCGCTCTCGGCATGCGCGTTGCGCGTGAACCAGGCCTTCACCTTTTGGCCCCAGGCATCGAGGTAGGTGTACAGGACCGGCACCACCACCAGTGTCAGCAGCGTCGAGGTGATCACGCCGCCGATGATGGCGCGGCCCATCGGCGCCTGCGTTTCGCCGCCATCGCCAAGTCCGAGCGACATCGGCAGCATGCCGAACACCATTGCCAATGTGGTCATCAGGATCGGCCGCAGGCGTACCTGACCGGCGTCGAGGATCGCATCGTTGCGCGATTTGCCTTCGCGCATGCCTTGGTTGGTAAAGTCCACCAGCAGGATGGCGTTTTTCGTGACCAGTCCCATCAGCATGATGAAACCGATCATCGAAAACAGGTTGAGGGTTGTTCCGGTCAGCAGCAGGGCGAGAAATACGCCGATCAGCGCCAGGGGCAGCGAGGCCATGATGGCGAGCGGTTGCAGGAAGCTGCCGAACTGCGATGCCAGGATCAGGTAAATGAAGATGACCGCCATTCCCAGCGCCGCCAGCATCGCGGTAAAGGACTCATTCATCTCCTGCGTCTGGCCGCCGACATTGAAGCGATAACCGGGTGGCAGCTCCGGCCCCATTTTCTTCAGCAGGGCATCGACCTCGCTGCCGGCGTCACCCGCCGGGCGGCCCTCAACGCCCGCATAAAGCGATACGCGGCGTTGCAGGTCGAGCCGCTTGACCTGTTGCGCGCTGAACGTCGGGACGAACTCAGCTACCTGGCGAAGCACGACCATTTGCGGGGTGCCATCGGCATTGACGCGACTGCTGGTCATGTACAGGTCACCAAGGTCGCTGGCGATGCGCCGGTCGGATTTTGCCAGTCGCACATTGACGTCATAGTTCTGGCCATCTGCTGCCTGCCAGTGCGAAATCGTGTCACCCGCGATCAGCGGACGCAGCGCCCGCCCGATCTGCGCCGTGTTCAGGCCGAGGTCGCTGGCGAGCTCATTGTTGACGCGTATGGCAATGGTGGGGTTGGCGCCACGCTCACTACTTTCAAGATCGGTGATGCCCTTGATCTTCGCCACTTCCCGCATCACGCCTTGTGACAATTCGGTCAACTTCTCGGCGTCGGGGCCGAGAATCGAGATGAAGATTGGTTTGTTATAGCCGACCGAAAGCTCGATGCCGGCAATGGTGGCGAGCTTGGCGCGAATCGCCTTCTCGATTTCCTTTTGCGATCGCCGGTGTGTTTCCTTGCGCTCGGTCAGCTTCAGGTTGATGCGCGAATAATTCTTGCCGTCGTCGGTACCGACGTTGGTGTCGGCAATCGCGATTTCGGGAAACACCTTGAGCGC
>JANNGY010000250.1:0-8648 GCA_031404095.1 Betaproteobacteria bacterium
ACCAGCCCTTCGATCGATTGACCACTTTCACCACCAGCAGCATCACCGGCACCTCGATCAGCACGCCGACCACGGTAGCCAGCGCGGCGCCGGACTCGAAACCGAACAGGCTGATGGCGTCGGCCACCGCGAGCTCGAAGAAGTTTGACGCGCCGATCAGCGCCGACGGACAGGCAACGGCGTGCTTCTCGCCCAGCTTGCGATTGAGCCAATAGGCCAGCGCCGAATTGAACAGCACCTGCAGCAGGATCGGCACCGCCAGCAACGCGATCACCAGCGGCTGGCGCAGGATGGCGTCGCCCTGGAAAGCGAACAGCAGCACCAGCGTCGCCAGCAGTGCGGCGATCGACCACGGCTGGATCAGATGCATGGCGCGATCGAAGGCGCCGTTGCCGCGTGCCAGCAGCGCTCGCCGCAGCGCCTGCGCGATCAGCACCGGTATAACGATGTACAACACCACCGAGGTCAGCAATGTCGACCACGGCACCGTGATGCTCGACACGCCCAGCAGCAGGGCGACCAGCGGCGCGAAAGCAAACACCATGATCAGATCGTTCAGCGCCACTTGCGACAAGGTGAAATACGGATCGCCGTTGGTCAGGCGGCTCCAGACAAACACCATGGCGGTGCACGGCGCGGCGGCGAGCAGGATCAGGCCGGCGATGTAGCTGTCGATCTGCGCGGCCGGCAGCAGCGGTGCGAACCAGTGGCGGATGAAGAGCCAGGCGAGGAGCGCCATCGAGAAGGGCTTGACAAGCCAGTTCACAAATAGCGTGACACCGATGCCGCGCACATGTTCACGAATCTGGCCGAGCGCGCCAAAATCGATCTTGATCAGCATCGGGATGATCATGATCCAGATAAGCACGCCGACCGGCAGGTTGACCCTGGCGATCTCGAGGGCGCCGATCGCCTGGAACACACCCGGCAGCGCCTGCCCGAGCAGGATGCCGATGACGATGCACAGCGCGACCCAGGCGGTCAGGTAGCGCTCAAACAGGCTCAGCGGCGCCGCCGCGCGGGATGGATTGTCGGCCGGGCAAGCGCCCTCCAAGGCTTGTTTCATGTGGCGTGGATGCGTTTCAGCTCGTTAGCCAGCGCGAGGCGTTCCAGTTTGTCCACCGGCAGGTTGACCAGCAGGTCGATGCGCCGGCGAATGGCGTGAAACACCTGCTCGAAGGCGTGCCGCTTTTCTGCCTCTCCGCCCGGCGTGTTGGAGGGATCGGGAAAACCCCAGTGCACCGTGGCGGGCGTATTTCCGTTGCGCTCTGGCCAGATGGGACACGCCTCGCTCGCCGCGTCGTCGCAAACGGTGATGATGATGTCCATTTTTTCCGCCCCGGGCCGGGCGAATTCATCCCACGATTTGCTGCGGATATCATCGGTGAGATAGCCGATGGTCCGGGCCATTTCGAGGGCGAACGGATTCACTCGCCCGCTCGGTATGCTGCCGGCACTGAAGGCGTGAAAGCGCCCGCGACCAATGGTATTCAGCAGCGCCTCCGCCATCACCGAGCGCGCCGAGTTGTGCGTGCACAGGAACAGCACGTTGAACAAACGGTCAGCCATTGCAACAAGCCTTTGCAGCGGATTTGTCCACGGATTTTTCCGCAGCTTTTTCCGCGGACTTTTCCATTCCGGCAGGTGTCGGGCAACACGCGGTGCCGCATCCGCTGCCGGCGGATTGTTCCGCACCGGCCGTGCCCTTGTGGCTGTCCTCGCCGTAGAACGGAATGCTATCGAGCGAGCGAAAACTTTCCCAGGCGATGCCGGTCGGATCCTGCACCCAGTACTTGTCCGAGCGGGCATAGCAGCAGTTGGCGCCTTTCTCGGCGGTGATGGCGGTGTCGGCCGTCTGCAGGCGCGTGTGAATTTCTTCCAGTTCCTCGTCGGTGTCGGCCTGAAAGCCGAGGTGGTTCACGCCGGCCGCATTGGCGCGCTCGGAAATGGCGAAATTGACGCGCGGATCGTCGAGCATCCATTTGGCGTAGTCGTTCTTGACGACAGTGGGCGGCATGCCGAACATGGCGGAATAGAAGCGGGTGCTCTGTTCAAGGTCATTGACGGCGACGTGTACGTGAAAACGTTTCATGATTTTTTCCTTCGGGTCGGGGTTGCGGATTTACGGCGCGGTGTAACCGCGCCACTGACGGCTTCACACGCGGTGACAGACAATTTGCCGGGCGGGCAGCCGGCGTCCACGCAGCAGTTTTCGGTCAGGTACTCAATCAGCCCGTTCATCGTGCTGAAATTCGTGGAGTAGATTATCGAGCGGCCGTTCGGCGTGGCGTCGGTGAGGCCGGCCAGCGTCAATTCCTTCAAGTGGAATGACAAGGTGGCATTGGCCAGGCCGAGCTTGTCGGCAATCGCACCGACCGCAAGACCCTGCGGCCCGGTCTCCACCAGCAGGCGGAAAATGGCCAGTCGGGTTTCCTGCGCGAGGGCGCCCAGGGCGCGGATAATGTCTTTTGTTTCCATATTTCTAATAATATCGAAATAATGAATTCGCTGTCAACCCCGCTGTGTAAGATTTTTTCAACGTGGCAGACTGATGTCCTGACACTTCGCTGCATCCGTGGCGGACGCCATCACGTATGCTGCAAGGGAGTCCCTGATCAAGTCCTTCGACAGAGCCGGCCGAGGGTTGTCGAACCACACTCAAACCAGACTTGGAACTTGTCCGTAAATAAGAGGTTCCCGAGGAGTTAGTTGAAATACGAGATGATCGTATCTCGCGCGGCCTCTGCCAGGCACTTCCTCTTTTTCAAAGGAGGATTGAGGAGGATTTTCGGTCGTCATGGCGACACAACCGCGGCAAATCCCTCTCAATCTCCCTTTTGTAAAGGGAGAAGTGCCCGACGGTGAGTACGCCGAAAATGAATATCGAGAATTTTTACAAGCCCCCTAGCCTCCCATAATCTTCCCGACTGGAAATCTCCCTGATGAAGCTGTTTGCCGCACTACTCGCCGCCATCGGTTTTTTGTCGGTCGCGCCCGGCGCCGCGCAATCGTCCAATTCAATGAAGCCGCTTGAATTCGGCGTCGGCCTGTTCCAGCCGGACAAGGAAAAGAACGACGCGACCTATCGGCCGCTTACCGACTACCTTTCCAAGGCGCTGGGCCGCCCGGTGCGCCTGCGCACGGTGGACACCTGGGAAGGCCTTGCCAAGTCGCTGGCGTCGGGTGAGACCGACCTGGCCCTGATGGGCCCCTGGGGCTACGTGCTGGCCAATCATCAGGCGGGCGCCGAGGCGGTCGCCACCATCCTCTACCAGGGCAAGCCGGAGTATTTCGCCATCATGGTCACCGGGCCCAACAGCGGCATTGGCAAAATCGATGACCTGAAGGGCAAGACGTTCGCCTTCGGCGACAAGGGTTCGACCTCGGGATATCTCATTCCCAGCCACGAATTCCAGAAGCGCGGCATCGATCCCGACAAATTCTTCTCGCGGGTGATCTACACCAAACACCAGGCCATCGAGACCCAGGTCACGCGCGGCGAACTCGATGCCGGCGCCGACTACAACCGCAATCGCGACGCGATGATCGCCGATGGCCTGATCAAGGCCGCCGACAGTCGCATCTTCTGGACCTCCGACCCGCTGCCCAACGATGCGCTGGCGGTGTCGAAGGAACTGGCCAGGGACAAGGTTTTGATTGCAAAGCTGGTGAAAGCACTGGAAGAAATCGGCCCGTTGCTGGCGTCGCAACCCAACCTGCTGCCGAGGAACTACACCGGCTTTGTGGCGAAATCCAATGCCTACTACAAACCGATCCGCGATGCCGGGCTGGAAAGCGGCAAGCTGACGCCGGTGAGGAAATAAGCGTGTGATTCCAATGCCAGATCAACGATGCCAAGGTCTCGTCGTCCCAGCGCAGGCTGGGACCCAGTCCTTCGTTCATCTGACAAACATATGGACTGGATCCCAGCCTGCGCTGGGATGACGGCCGTCAGAAGTCATTCCCGGCCTCACTAACTCCTGACATCGTTGGATAAATTCCTGGCCAAGTACCAAGTTCTCCATGAACCCTCAACCACCTAATCCCAATCTTTGAGCGCCCCGACCGACATCGTTAACCGCAGCACTCCTTCGCCTGACGCCTCGCCGCTCAGTCGCGCCGCCCGCCTGCCCGGGTTTTCCAGCCGCCGCAACACCGTGCTGCTGGCGCTCTACGCGCTGCTGATTCTCGCCTGCCTGGTCAGCCTGTACCAGGCCGGTGATCTGTCGTTCGGCCGCAAGCCCTGGGAAAACCTGCTCACCACGGCCGGGGAACTGTCTCGTCCGAGTTTCATCGATGTGTGGTTCGGCGACCCGCAGCTGGAATACAGGTCCGACGACGGTCGCGTACTGCGCGTCGAAGACCGGCGCGCCAGCGAGGCCGCGTTTCTCGCCGGGCTCGCCGGCGCCATCTGGACCACGCTGAAAATCGCCACGCTCGGCTCGCTGCTCGCCGCCATCCTCGGCGCGCCGCTGGGCTTCCTGTCCGCCCGCAACATGCACGCGCCGTTGGGCGTGGCTTGGCTGGCGCGGCGTGTCCTCGATGTCTGCCGTTCGATTCACACGCTGGTGTTCGGCCTGCTCATCGTCGGCATCATCGGCCTGGGACCGATGGCCGGCATCCTCGCCATCGCGCTGCATTCGATGGGCACCTGGGGCAAGCTGTATGCGGAGAGCATCGAAACGCTCGACATGCGGCCGTTGGAAGCGGTGCGCGCCACCGGCGCCACGCGATTGCAGGTATGGATGTTCGCGGTGTGGCCGGCATTGCTGCCGAACTTCATTTCCAATCACCTCTACATCTGGGAATACAACATTCGCGATTCCACCGTGCTGGGGCTGATTGGCGCGGGCGGGCTCGGCCTGCTGGTCTCGGAAGCAGTGTCGCTGTTCCAGTGGGGCCGCCTCGCGACCCTGCTGATCGCGATCGTGCTGATGGTGGTGGCGTTCGATGCGCTGTCGAGGAGGATTCGCGCCGCGATCCTCTGACCCGCCGGGTGGCGTCCGCGACTGAACCGCAATACAATGGGCCGTCACCCCGAGGGTTCAATTTCGACTCCGCGCTGCCGATGTCAACCGCCACCTCACTTGCCAACCCGCTCTCGAAGCTGATCACCCAGTGCCCGTACTGCGACCATGTGAGTCCACCCGGGTCCAAGTTCTGCGGCGAATGCGGCGCGGCCCTGCACCTGATGCCGTGTCCGCATTGTGGCGCGGTCAACGACGTCACCGTGGCCACCGCCTGTTATCGCTGCCATAAGGAACTGCACGACAAATCATCCGCGGCACCGGTCACGTCAATGGTGGCCACGCCGGTTGCAGATGACGCACCGGCGGAGAACATGCCCTACGTCATCGTCGAGCCTCCTGCCCGCCAGCGTCCGCCTGTGCTGGTTTTTGCTATTGTGCTGCTGGCGTTTGCCGCGGCCAGCTACTACGCCTATCGCCAGCGAAACGCGTTGGATAATCGCGAGGCCGCCCCCCCCACCACATCCACCGCTCCCGCCGCCGTGCCCGTAGACGTTGGCACCACCGCCGGCACGAATGCCGGCACCGGTACCATTATCAAATCAGCGGCCGAACCAGCGCCAAAACCAGCGCCGGTTGAGGCCAAGACCTCGCGGCCCGATGCCGAGCCCGCGCGTGAACCGGTGGCGGCAACCCGCAGCGGAGCCGTCAGGTCGACCGTCGCGCGTGAAGCCATCGAGCCGCCTGCCGCGATGCCGCCCGCGCCAACACCCGCCTCAACTACGGACATCACCCGCGCACGCATCGAGGCCAGCAAGGGTCTCGAAAAACAGGCACCCTACGCCGGGCCGTGCACCGACGCGGTGGCCGCATTAGGACTTTGCACGCCGGAACCCACCCCCAGGAGGCAATAACATGACATCAAGACATTTCAGTGCACTGGTCGCCGCCGCATCAACGGCATTGGCCCTCCACGGCGGCGTGGCAGGCGCCGCCGCCGAGTACAAGATCGTCACCGCCTCCGACAAGGGCACGTACTACGCGATCGGCAAGGACCTCGCCAAACTGGTCGCGCCCGATGCCGACATCCAGTTGGAAGTGTTGCCGACCTCGGGTTCGGCCGCGAACGTCAAGCTGCTGCGCTACGAGCCCGGCGTGAAATTCGCCATCGTTCAGGCGGATGTCTATCAGGCTTTCATTGATCGCGGCACCGGCGGCAATACCGAGGCCGCTTCGATCATCCGCCCGCTCAGGGTGATCATGCCGCTCTATAACACCGAAATTCACTACATCGTCCGCGCCGTTTCGCCGCTGAATTATCTGCACGACATCAAGGACGCCAAGATCAATGGCGGTCTGGTGGGCAGTGGCGCCGCGCTCATCACCCACACGCTGTACCGCATGATGTTCAATGGCGCGGTGCCGGAGGCAAACGCGAGCTACCTGTCGAACGAGGAGGCACTGGTCAAGCTGATATCCGACAAGTCGGTCGATGTGGTGGTGGTGGCCGCCGGACAGCCGGCGCCGCTGATCGCCAACATGAAACCCGAGGCGCAGAAGTTCATCAAGCTCCTCAAATTCGACCCCAACCATCCGTCCAGCAAGTCAGCCCTGACCGTCTATTCGCATTCCACCGTGCTCGCCACCAGCTATCCCAACCTGCTGACGGCGGATTTCACCACGATTTCGGTCGGCGCCTTTCTGGTCACCTACGATTACAACCTGAAGGGCACGGTGGATCACTTTAGCCGCTTCGGCAAATCGCTATGCCAGAATTTTGCCAAGCTGCAGGCCGAGGGCCACCCGAAGTGGAAGGAAGTCGACATGGCGCTGCCGAACCTCGGACCCGGCTGGACCTACTATCCGCCGACCACTCGCGAGATTCGCGCGTGCCTTGCGAAAAAGCCGAAAGTGGCGCCGGTGAAACCGGTCAAGGCCTGTTCGGCGGAGGAGCGGATTCTAGGGCTGTGCAATTAACCTGAACTGGTAGCGTGCGCTCACATTCAGCGCTGTAAACGCCATCTCACGGACCCAATTGGGCGTCAACGTTGCTCCCCTTGCAGATGGCGTGGACGAAAAAAAAGGGCACCGGTTGGTGCCCTTTCTATCTCTGGTATCCCTATCCAGAGGTACGTCAAGTACGCCTTCAGTGCAGTAACGTCTTGGTGCGGCCTCTTCAATCTCTAAGTTTTGTTGCGTGATCAGCAACGCCCTCATCTTCTGCCGGTGCCGCGGAGATTTCCGTGAAATTATTCACAAAATCAAGCCCTGAAACACTTGTTCACAATTTCGCATGTGTCAGCGTTTTGATCAGCGATGTTAGCGGCCTATCTGCAACAGCCCGGCGCAGCGCGGTGAGCCGTTGTTGGCGCAGGAATCGGTTGCCGGGCCGGTGCCTTCCGCCGGGATGCGGCCATCCTGCCAGCGAACGTTGAGGTAGTAGAGCTGGCCCGGAACGACTTTACAAACCGTAATGAAAGCCGGTGTGCCGGTGGTCACTTCAAAATAGATCCCGTTTTCGCGCGTGGCCGATTTGTAGCAAAAATCGCGCGATGCACCGGAACGCAACTTGGTGACATCAAAGTCACAAGGGGTGGACGTCAGGCTCATGAAATTTTCCACCAGCGGCCCAAACACAGTTTCGGTCAGCGTGATGGTGCCCGCGCCGAGCTGATTCGACTCAAAACGATAGCTGAGCATTTCGCCCGACGCCATGTCGAAGAAGTCATTCGAAAATTGAGGCGCGTAGACGTCAAAATTAATGTTGTGCTGCCACGCGTGCGCGATCGCGGGCGTGGTCGGGGGCGCGGGGTTCGGACTCACCGGATTATTGCAACGCACCGGATCGACCGCCCAGGCATTCATCAGTGACCCGGCGCCGTTTAGACCGTTGTGGGCTACTCCTGATTTGTTTGGCTCCTTCGAAGGATAAGGTATCAGATACCCATCGAGCGACAGGAGCCCGCCGCCGGGCTGGGCCGGGGCGATAAGGAGGCGATGAGATCCTGTCGCCGGCGACAGTGCCGCGCCCACGCCATTCACCGCTTGCAACACAAACACGTAGGATCCCTCAGCACTGGGAACACCACTCAATTCGCCCGACGCCGGATTCAGGGAAAGGCCCGGCGGCAGCGTGCCGTCCGCGACACTCCAGGTGATCGGGTTGTTGCCTGTGGCGCCGAAAGTGAAGGCAAAGGGCACCGCTACCGTGCCCAGCCGCGGGAGAATACCGCTGACCACCGGGGCGCCGGCCGTGAGCACCACCGGCAGCACCCGTCCCGAACGAGCCTTCACTAGCGACCGGTCCTGCGCGTTGATGACGCCATCCGCATTAAGGTCAAAACGAAATTTGGCCGGATTGACAACCGCGCCGGCATTTGCCTTCACGGCCGCGATGTCACTGGCGTTGACGGTGCGTGAGCCATTGACGTCGCCAATCAGGAAGCCGATCGATATCGGCGGTGGACTGAACGACCCATTGACGTTGACGAGCGAGATACTGACGCGCTGGTTGTCGGGCACGCCGGTCAGCGTGAGGAAAATCTTGTCATCGAGGAAGGTCGCTGCCGCAGACCCGACCGGAGTCACGTTCACGCTGCCGGTTGAACTGATGGTCCCTTTGAACTGAAGCACGATGGTATGCCCGTCTCCGATCGCGCGCGGCTCCACCGTGATCAGGCC
>JANNGY010000251.1:0-3017 GCA_031404095.1 Betaproteobacteria bacterium
AAAGCCCATGTGGGCCGGATCGTAGTAGTCGGCAAAGGAAAAACTGTGAAAGCTCTTCAACCAGCCATGATCGGCATACCCACGTTGACTGGCCGGCCGCAATTTGAAGATTGATTCAGACATTTTGATGTACCCCTTTCAGCTTTTTATTTGCTTGTACGCATATTGGGCTCGACTTGACGCCAATTCAAGCGGACAATTCTGAACAATTAATTCAAATTAATTGAATATGAAATTGTCACTCGATGGACTTCAAGCTCTGGATGCAATTGATCGCAAGGGCTCATTTGCGGCGGCAGCGGCGGAGTTGCATCGAGTGCCTTCGGCATTGACCTACACGATCCAGCAACTGGAACAGGGGCTGGATGTAATGCTGTTTGACCGTCGCGGACATCGCGCCACGCTGACACCCGCCGGACACGAACTATTGAACGAGGGACGTCACCTGTTGCGCGCCGCTGCTGACCTGGAATGCCGCATTCAGCAAGTGGCAAAAGGCTGGGAGACCGAGTTGCGCATCGCCGTCGACACCGTCATCGGCGCCGAGAGGTTGTTCCCGCTGATTGAAGATTTTTACCAGGAGAAGTCCGGGACGCGCATTCGCCTCCTGACGGAAGTGCTGGGCGGAAGCTGGGACGCGCTGGCCTCGGAAAGAGCGGACCTCGTGATCGGCGCATCGGGCGACCCCCCCTCCGGCGGCGGATTCGCCACTTTGCCACTGGGGCGAATTCAGTTTGCCTTTGTCGCCGCGCCATTGCATCCCATCAATGGCGAACCACAGCCACTGAAGGAGGAAACCATCATTCGCTATCGTGCCGTCAGTGTTGCCGATTCGACCCGAAACCTCCTGCCCCGCACCGTTGGGTTGCTATCAGGTCAGGATGTACTCACTTTACCAACGATGGCAGCGAAGGTCGCCGCGCATTTGGCCGGCCTCGGCGTTGGCTTCCTGCCTCTCGCGCTGGCGCAACGGGAGGAACGGGCCGGACGCCTCAATATTTTGCCCGTGGAAATTGCCAAGCCGGCCGGCGACGGCTTGATCGCATGGCGACCGAACCGCACCGGGAAGGCGCTGCGCTGGTTCCTGGCACGATTACAACGACCCGCGATTCTCAATTACCTGATGGGCGATCACCTGTCGAACCCGGCTGGAAGTGAGAATCCGCCCTCAGCAGCTTCGGCAAAATCGAAATGACGCACTATGGCGCAAAGCGGGATGGGCACGTAACTATGCGGAAAGCAGACGCCCATGCCCGCCAGGTCTTCGCGAATCACCTTTTGGTCCAGCAGGGCCTCATCGATCTCCAGCAATACCAGCCCAGTCTTGCCCCGATAGTATTTGTCTGCGGTTCGCAATACCTGGTGAAGTTCCGAGATGTGAATGAATCCTTCGGCCTTCAGGTCGGCACTGGCAAAGCGCCCGGATTGCTGCGCTTGCAGCCAATCCGACGGTTCGGCAATTCGGTAAATCATGTTTCGCAACGAGCAAATGTCATTACTCAAGGCTAGCACGAAATACATTGGCCGCTTTGCCCCCTCGCCGACCGGACCGTTGCATTTCGGCTCGCTGGTCGCGGCTGTCGCGAGTTATCTGGATGCGCGTGCCCACGGCGGATCCTGGCTGTTGCGAATGGAAGATGTCGACGCCACCCGTTGCCGCGCGCCATTTGCCGATGAAATCCTCGACACCATTTCGGCCTTCGGCATGGCGTGGGATGGCGAGGTGGTGTACCAGAGCGGGCGCACGCGGCAATATCAGGAGGCACTCGATCAGTTGGACGCTCACCACCTCACCTATCCGTGCGCCTGCTCCCGCAGCGAAATCGCCGATTCGGCTTTGGCAGGTATCGATGGACCGGTCTATCCGGGGACCTGCCGCGCCCGGCGACTAACCGCGCCCGGTAACGCGATTCGGTTGCTTACCAGCAGCGACGAGATCTGCTTCATCGACCGCGTACAAGGCAAATGCTGCCAGCAACTCGACCGCGATGTCGGCGACTTCATTCTCAGGCGACGCGACGGCCTGTTCGCCTATCAGTTGGCGGTGGTGGTGGACGACGCCGCGCAGGGTATCACCGACGTCGTGCGCGGCGCCGACTTGCTCGATTCAACGGCGCGCCAAATCCACCTCCAGCGGCGGCTGGAATTGCCGACGCCCGCGTATCTGCATTTCCCGGTCGTCACCAATGCTGCCGGGCAGAAACTGTCGAAACAGACGCTCGCCCCGGCCATCGGCCCCGCCGACGCCTGCCTTTTGATTGCCCGTGCACTGGCTCACCTGGGTCAGGCTGAGCCGACCGGCAGCGGGGAGGCAACACCAGCCGCGATGCTGGCAGCCGCCGCGAAAACCTGGGACCCCGACCGCATTCCGCAGCGCCGCGCCAGCCATATTTCGTGACACCGTGGACCGGGCGATTGTGCCCGGAAAGTCCGTGATCCCCTGATCGTGGGACACCGTCTGCATTTCGTCGGCGTAGACTTCGTCCGATAAATCCAAATGTGCGTTTCGTCGCATCCAAATAGCGACTCAGGCGCGAAAGGCGCACATTGCGCTCATTCCCGGGAACTCTACAAGAAGACCACTATGCTATTCAAACGCTCCCCCTCATCTGCCTCCCCCAATCTCACCGCTGGATCCGTTCGCAGCCGCAGCGGTTGGGTCAAGTTGACCGTCGCCGGCTTATCCGCCGCCCTGGTCATCGGCTCGCTGGTCGCCTGGCGCGTCAGTTCCGCCAAGAAGGAGGAAAAGAAACCAAATACCGACGTGACGCTGGAATTCGCCCCCGCCGACCTGGCCACAGTCGAGAACCGCGAATTATCACGAACACTGCCTTTCTCAGGCTCGCTGTCGCCGGTCACGCAATCGACGGTCAAATCCAAGGTTTCCGGCGAGGTACGGCAAGTGCTGGCGCGCGAAGGGGAGCGCGTCACCCAGGGCCAGATACTCGCGCAAATCGATACCGCCGACCTGCAGGCTCGGCTCGACGCGCAAGTGGCGGCGCTGGAGGAAGCCAAGG
>JANNGY010000252.1:0-3266 GCA_031404095.1 Betaproteobacteria bacterium
CCCCCATGAAAATGGGGGACCCCCGAAAAGGGGGCGCAGAGGCTGGGATGGGGGTGTGTTCACAGCAAGCATCGCCCCCATCCCGACCTTCCCCCGTTGCCGGGGGAAGGAGTGAGGTGGTGAAAATGAACTTAAGTCGCATTAAATACGAAGCACTACACTGGCAGCCTGTCACCAAAGAAATGACTTCTGCTCTCGGGCCACCACTGAATCGCAGCATTCTTACAAGGGAAATCGCCATGAAAAAGAAAATCCTTGCCGCGGCCTGTTCGCCGCACGCGCTTGCCTGCCAGCTTGCTTACGGGCTGTCGCTGGCCGCCTTCGTCGCCGTGCCCTCGGCATTCGCGCAATCTGCCACCGACAGCAAGACGCCGACCAAGGTCGACGGCAAGCTCGAAACCATCACCGTGACGGCCGAGCGCCGCGAAGAAAATATAAAGGACGTGCCGATCTCCATCAGCACGATCAGCGGCGAAGCACTCGACATCATCAATTCCAGCGGACAGGACGTGCGCGCGCTGGCCGGCCGGGTACCCAGCCTTTACATCGAATCCTCATTCGGCCGTGCGTTCCCGCGGTTCTACATTCGCGGCTACGGCAACACCGATTTCCGCCTCAATGCCTCGCAACCGGTTTCGCTGGTCTACGATGACGTGGTGCAGGAAAACCCGATTCTCAAGGGCTTCCCGATGTTCGACATCGAGCAGATCGAAGTCCTGCGCGGACCGCAAGGAACATTGTTCGGGCGCAACTCGCCGGCGGGTGTGGTCAAGTTCGATTCCGTCAAGCCGCGGCAGCAACAGGAGGCCTATCTGAACCTGTCGGTCGCCGAGTACAACACCAATGCGATCGAAGGCGCGATCAACGTGCCGATGAGCAAGAACTGGGCGATGCGCCTTTCCGTGCAGGCGCAACATCGCGATGACTTCGTGGAAAACACCGCCCCCGGGCCGACCAAGAACTTCGAAGGCTATGACGACAACGCGGCACGCCTGCAATTCCTTTATGAGCCGGACAAGAAATTCAGTGCCTTGTTCAACCTGCATGCGCGCGACCTGAAAGGCAGCGCGCGCCTGTTCCGCGCCAATATCATCAGGCCGGGCACCAACGACCTTGTCGGCGGCTTCGACATCAACAAAGTGTCCTTCGACGGACAGAACGAATCCCGGCTGAAAACCGAAGGCGGCAGTATTCGCCTGCGCTGGGATTTGGGCAGCACGACGTTGCACTCGATCACCGGCTACGAATCGCTCGATACGTTCAATCGCGGCGACATCGATGGCGGTTTTGGCAACCAGTTCGCGCGTCCCATGGGGCCGGGTTTCATCCCGTTCTCGTCTGAAAGCGCGGACGGCATTCCCAAGCATTCGCAATTCACCCAGGAGTTCCGCCTCGAGTCGAACAGCAAGGGCCCGCTGAAATGGCAGGGCGGACTCTATTACTTCGACGAAGACTACACCGTGGAGAGCTTCAGCTACGATTCGCCGAACAAGGGCGCGCAGGATGGTTACGAACGCGTGCGCCAGAAAAACGATGCGGCCGCCATCTTCGCCGCGGTCGATTATGCCGTCAGCCCCGCGTTCGACCTGCGTGGCGGCCTGCGTTATACGCGCGACAATAAAGACTTCAACGTCGAGGCCTACACCAACAGCGGATTCGTGCCTTGCGTCCTGTTGAACAAGTGCACGCTGGCTCAGCTCGGCTCGCAAGGCCCCCTCACCGCTTCGCCCAGCGACAGCAAGTGGAGCTGGGACGTCAGCGGCACCTATGCGCTGGATAAAGACACCAAGCTCTACGCACGCATCGCCAACGGCTTCCGCGCTTCCAGCGTGCAGGGCGCGGGTGCATTCAACAACCAGTCGGTCGCGAAACCGGAAACCAATACGTCCTTCGATGTCGGCCTCAAGGCGGATCTGTTCGACCGCAAGGCGCGCCTGAGCCTCGGGTTCTTCATGTACGAGGTCAAGGACCAGCAACTGACGGCGGTGGGCGGCGCGGCAAACGCCAACATCCTGCTCAATGCCAAGGAGACCACGGGTCAGGGTTTCGAGATGGACTTGCAGGCTTATCTCACGCCAAACCTGCTGGCGACATTGTCGGCAAGCTACAACGACACCAAGATCAAGGACTCCAGCCTGGCCGTCGCGGTTTGCGCGGCTTGCAAAGTCACCGACCCGCTTAACGCCGGCGGATTGGCTTTGATCAACGGCAACCCGCTGCCCAACGCGCCAAAGTACACCGGAAATTTCTCGCTGCGTTATAGCGTTCCCACCAAGGATGGCGAGTGGTATGCGCATACCGACTGGGTCTATCGCAGCGAGGTCAATTTCTTCCTGTACGAGTCGGTGGAATTCAAGGGCAAATCCCTCACGGAAGGTGGCGTGCGCCTGGGATACATCTGGGGCAACGGCAACTATGAAGTGGCCGCATACGGCCGCAATATCACCGATACGGTACGCATCACCGGTGGTATCGACTTCAACAACCTGACGGGTTTTGTCAACGAGCCGCGCACCTACGGCGTGCAGTTCAAGGCGAAGTTCTAGTCGCCACGACGCGATTTGACCGCCTCGGCAGGCGGCGCATCACCATGGCGGGCGGGGCCGGAAATCGGCTCCGCCCGGTCTTTTTTGAACGTCAGCAAGGGTGGCTGCGAGCGCAAATCAAAACGCGTCGCGCCAAACTGGAGTATGTTCTGCTTCCATGAAGAACGATTTTCTACGTGACCGGCCCGCACTGCGCCGGATGGTCCGCTATGCGGAAATTGTCGTGGTCGCGATTCTCGTCGCCTATGCCGCGTTCACCTGGCGAGAACTGAGAAATCTTCGCGCGGCGCCAGTCGTATTGCCGGCGGCCTGGTTCATCGTGACCGCGAATGTCGACCAGGTGAGTCGTGTCGAGGCAGGCGGCAGTTGGGTCGCGAATGACGGCCCGGCCGCCAATCTGCAAACCTCCAACATCAATTGCATCAAATCAAAAATGCAGTGCATGGAATCGTCGGCCCAGGTCACGGTTAAAGATGGCGGACTCCTGGAAACCACCCAGACGCTGTTCGATATCGAGTCCTGGACTGAGAGCGAGGTCGTGACCAAGGTGAACTTTCAGGCTTGCGGGAGCCGCCGGCTGGTTCTCGATATCGTCAACAAGCAGGCCAGCAGTGTTGCCAAAGGGGGAGGCGCCAATGACCCCTCCTGCAAGAACCCCTTCAGCGGTGAAAGGACTTTCAAGCTGGTGGCCGGTCAAAAAGTCCAGGTCGAGGCCGTCAA
>JANNGY010000253.1:0-1554 GCA_031404095.1 Betaproteobacteria bacterium
GCAGGAAGCCCATGAGTACGGCCCGAAGCAGCACCGTTCGGGAACCATGAGTCCGGTCGCGGCCACGGAGATCGCGCATTTGCGCCGCAGCAACCATGCCGCCAAGCGGCAGGTAAGCGAGCAAATTCAGGAAAAAATCAAATGCGATCAGGTAGCGGGGCCACGAGAACAGGCCAAAGGACTCCGGCGCGCGCCAGCCGAAAAACGGATTCAGGCTCGCATAGACAATGGCGATTGTGTAAGCGAGCAATGCGCCGCGGCCGACGCGGTTTCGGGTAATTCCCAACGGCGTGTCGGATGGCGGCAACGGGTGAGTGACGTTTGACGACATACTCGTTTGAGCCAGAATTCAAATTACCGGGCGTGAAGCGGCTTCAGTTCGTGCAGGTAGCGGCCGGCGTTTTCGACATAATGTTGAGAGATCCAGCGGATCATCTTCACTTCATCGTCACGGAGTTGGCGCACGACCCGCCCCGGCGAGCCAACCACCAGCGAACGGTCGGGAATGACTTTTCCTTCGGGAATCAGGGAATTTGCGCCGATCAGGCACTCGCGGCCGATGATCGCGCGGTTCAAAACCACGGCCTTTATGCCGATGAGCGATCCTTCCCTGACGGTACAGCCGTGAAGCATCGCCATGTGGCCGACGCTGACGTCCCGCTCAAGTTCCAGCGGCACGCCGACATCGGTATGCAATACCGTACCATCCTGGATATTGACATTTTCGCCAAGTGTGATGCGGTCGTTATCGCCGCGAATGACCACGTTCCACCAGATATTGGCATATTTGCCGAGCACCACATCGCCGACCACGGTGGCGTTCGACGCGACAAAATTGTTGCCGAGGAGTTGCGGCGTATAAGTGCCGAGTGAATAAATCATGCCGTCGCTATCGCCCCTGCCCCCGGTTGGCACTTGCTCCGCGAATCAGGGTGCCCACCCCCTCACTGGTCAGCACTTCGAGCAGCAAGGCATGCGGCACCCGCCCGTCGATGATATGCGCCGTTTTGACACCGTTCTTCACTGCATCCAGCGCACAATCCACTTTCGGCAGCATGCCGCCGGAAATGGTACCGTCGGCGATTAGCTCGTTGACCTTGGCAGCGTTCAGGCCGGTGAGAATGTTGCCTTTCTTGTCCAGCACGCCAGCCGTGTTGGTAAGCAGGATGAGTTTTTCAGCCTGCAGGGCGATCGCTATCTTTCCCGCGACGATGTCGGCGTTGATATTGTATGCCGTACCCTTTTCGTCGACACCCAGCGGGGCGATGACCGGGATGAAGTCTTCGGTATCGAGCAGATCGATGATGCCCGTATCTATTTTTACTACTTCGCCCACGAGGCCAAGATCGATTTTCTTGCGCTTGTCTTCTTTCGATGGAATAGTCATCTTGCGCGCGTGGATGAAGTTGCCGTCCTTTCCGGTCAGTCCGACCGCTTTGCCACCGGCCTTGTTGATGAGGGTAACGATCTCCTGATTGACCAGACCGCCAAGTACCATTTCCACGACATCCAGCGTCTCATCATCAGTGACCCGCATGCCCTGAATGAATTTTC
>JANNGY010000254.1:0-18361 GCA_031404095.1 Betaproteobacteria bacterium
TCAGACCGATATTTATTCGCTCGGCGTCACAATGTATGAATTGCTGGCGGGTCGGTTGCCTTTCCAGGCGACCAATTCCGTGGCAATGATCAACAAAATTCTCAATGAGGACCCTACCCCGCTCAAGTCGATACGCCCCGACATCCCGGACAAGCTCGTCGAAATTGTCGAGAAGGCAATGGCCCGCGATGCCAAGAAACGTTATCCGGCTTGGTACGCGATGGCCCGTGACTTGGCGGAGACATTTCCGCAACTCGAGAAATATTCATTCGAGATCTCTTCCGCAGAGAAATTCAATGCCCTGCGAAAACTGGATTTCTTTCGCGACTTTCGCGATTCAGAACTTTGGGAAGTCCTCAGGGGGGCAATCTGGGAAAATCATTCTCGCGAGCAAAGCCTGTTGCTGGAGGGGGATATTGGCCACGCTTTCTTTGTTATCGTTTCCGGCCAGGTCAAGGTCATCAAGGACGGCAAATTGCTAAACGTCCTGAAAGACGGCGACTGCTTCGGTGAAATGGCTTATCTGTCGGGAGACAAGGCCCGCCGTACCGCCTCAATTATCTCGGTATCCGAGGTGCAATTGCTCAAAATCCAAGACGTACAACTCGAGCAACTGTCGGATGCCTGCCAGTTGCGCTTCAACCGCCAGTTCCTGAAGACGTTGATCGAACGGCTGGCATGGACCAGCAATGTCCTCGCCCAGGTCAAGAAATAGTAGTTGCGAGCGCAGGCGCGCATCCGAGAACGGGTACATCGGACAAATCACAACATTTCACATTAATCTCTGACGGCCGCTGTCAGCCGTGAAATAATTCCGTTTCGCTCCTGTGAGCGAAAAATGCAGTGCACCGGGATTGCCGGCGCAACGCAAGGCCACAAGCCTGCGCGGTGCGATACAACCAGTTGATGGGATGTCGAAAATGAGTCAAGTTTCCAAGGGATTGTCCGTGAAGGCCTCACTTGCCATTTTCAGCGGCATAGTGGCAGTCATTTTCATCATCGTTGGCATAATCGCCTACAGTGCCGCTGGTTCGTTTCGCGGAATACTAGAGAAATCCACCAGCAACGCGATACTCCAACAACATATCGGCGATATCGGCAAGATGCACGACTCGATTCGCGGGAATATCGTTACATACATACTGGCATTTGAACGTGGCGAGAACGACTGGCTGGACCGCACGGAGAAGAAATACGCCGCTGACAAGAAGCTTTTGTTGAATGCGCTCGGCGCCGCCGACGCGGGACAGGCGACAGCTGAAGTGCGCGCCGCACTCACGGCCGCAAAACCAGTACTGGAAGCGTATGTACGCGACGCCGACAAGCGGATTGTCGACGCCAAAAGCAATCTCATCGGTGTGATAGCAGAGATTCCGGAATTCGAAAAATCATTCAATCACGCTGGGAGCGTGCTGACGAAACTGTCAGAGGCTGTACAAAAGGAAAACTCGATATTTCAGCAGCAGAGTCAATCCATGGCAGGCAGCGCCGCAATCATGGTGGCTATGGCCGTATTGATTGGCCTGCTTGCCGTCGGCGCGGTATCCTGGTGGACGCATCGCATCATCTCCAGTCCGATCGACCAGGTGCTGCGCGCGACCGAAGACTTGCGCACTGGCGAAGGCGATCTGACCCGGAAATTGCCGGTTATGCCGGGGGAGTTCGGGCAGCTTTCAAGGTCCATGAATGGCTTCGTGGGCCAGTTGCATGACTTGATCGCGCAAGTCGCGATCAATGCCCGCGAGATCGCGAATGCTGCGCGCCAGATCAGTGCCGGCAACACCGACCTGTCCGCCCGCACAGAAGAGCAGGCATCGACGCTGGAAGAAACCGCATCAAGCATGGAGGAATTCACGTCGACAATTCGACAAAACGCGGACAACACCAAACTTGCCAACGGACTTGCGCAGTCCGCGTCTGACGCTGCCCGTAAAGGTGGCAGTGTCGCTGTCAAGGCCGTCGAGAAGATGGCCGCCATCAGTTCCAGTTCCCGAAAGATTGGGGAAATTATCAGCGTGATCGACAGCATCGCTTTCCAGACCAATATTCTTGCCTTGAATGCGGCCGTCGAGGCGGCACGTGCAGGCGAGCAGGGACGCGGTTTTGCAGTGGTCGCCGGTGAAGTAAGAGCATTGGCGCAACGCAGCGCAGCGGCCGCGAAGGAAATCAAGGAGCTGATCAGCAATTCCGTCGATCAGGTCAGCGAAGGCACCAAACTCGTCAACGAGGCGGGAACTTCAATGCAAAATATTGTCGTCGGCATCCAGCAAGTCACCGAGATCATCAACGAAATTTCCGTCGCGTCACATGAGCAGGCAACCGGTATAGAACAGGTCAATCGCGCCATCGTTCAAATGGAAGACGTCACTCAGCAAAATGCGGCGCTGGTTGAAGAGGCCGCCGCCGCCGCCGAATCCATGCGCGAACAGGCGGAGGTACTCTCTGAACTGGTGTCCCGATTCAAGCTTGATGATGCCAAATTGCGCGAGGATCAGACGCGCGCGCGACGCACGGCTGCGCTGGCGGAAAGCGGGGCCGCCAAAGGGCCGTCGGCCGCCCGTTTGTCGGCCGAACCACGTAGCAAAACGCCCGCACTGCCGAAGGATCTCGAAGGCGAGTGGGAAGAATTTTAAGCCGTTCACCGCGCCTGGGATATCTGCCATGACACGCCATTCGAGACAAGTCGCCGAAACACGCAAATTGCGCGAATTCCTGACCTTCAACCTCGGCAACGAGGAGTACGCCATTGACATCCTCAAGGTGCAGGAGATCCGCGGCTATGAGGCGGTCACCCGAATCGCCAACACACCCGCATTCATCAAGGGAGTCATCAATCTTCGTGGCGTTATCGTGCCCATTGTCGACATGCGCATCAAGTTCGACCTGGGCGAGCCGGTATACAACGAATTTACAGTCGCGATCATCCTCAACATCGGCAAGCGTGTTATCGGCATCGTCGTCGATACCGTGTCAGACGTTGTCCTGCTGGCGGAAGACGAAATTCATCCTGCGCCCGAATTTGGTACTTTCGACACGCAATTCCTGATGGGACTTTCCACAGTGAATGAACGCATGCTCATTTTGATCGATATTGAACGGCTCATGACCAGCTCGGAAATGGCGCTGGTCGAGCAGTCCGGGGCGTAGGCCACTCATGACCCGAGGCAATGGACCATCCTACGCGTCGCTCCTTGCGCTGCATGAATTCGCTACGCGCCTGTCTTCGCAGGTTGACTCTGCGCATAGTGAAATCGGCGAAACCCGCGATATCCTCAAGGACGCCATCGACCGGCTGATGCCGGCGTTCACCGCAATGCGTGCGCAGGATACGACTCCAGTCATGAACCCCTCCAAGAGAGAAGCATTTTCCGCGCTGCAATTTCAGGATATCTCTGACCAGTTGCTGGCGC
This sequence comes from Betaproteobacteria bacterium, assembly GCA_031404095.1. Classification (GTDB taxonomy): domain Bacteria; phylum Pseudomonadota; class Gammaproteobacteria; order Burkholderiales; family Usitatibacteraceae; genus UKL13-2. Next base: position 3,411 of record JANNGY010000254.1, read on the forward strand.
ATGCTCAGGCACGCTTGGGATTGTTATTGCATGAGGTAAACCTGCTGGTGCTTGCTCTGGAACCCGGTAGTCCGCAAAATGGCGCGGCCGAAAAGCTTTCACAGCTTGTCGAACAGGCCAACGACAATCTCGCCGATCTTGATGTCTCACTGCTTAAACCCGTCGGCAAAGCTCACCTGGGAACCGGCGATATGGAAATGTTTTAGCACCCTGATGATGATGCCCAGCAAATCCCTCAATTTAAAAGAGCAATCATGAAGACTATCCTCACCGTCGATGATTCCCCCTCCATTCGCCAGATGCTGGCCTATGTCCTGACCAGCAACGGCTACAAGGTCATAGAAGCAGAAGACGGCGAGCAGGGGCTTGAGTTCGCCAAGGCCAATCAGGCCGATCTGGTCCTGACAGACCAGAACATGCCCAAGATGGACGGCATCGCCTTGATCAAGGCACTGCGTGATCTGCCAAATTACAAGAAAGTGCCGATCATGATGTTGACCACTGAGTCGTCGCAGGTATTGAAGCAGCAGGGACGTGATGCCGGTGCGACCGGTTGGATGGTAAAGCCATTTGATCCGGAGAAGTTGCTGGAAATGCTGAAGAGGGCCTTTGCGCAGACCACGGCCTAGGCCGCTGTACTGACGTCCTGCACCCATGGCACTTGACCTTTCCCGCTTCGCCAAGGCTTTTTTCGAAGAAGCGCAAGAACACATCAGCGCGCTTGAATCCCTGCTGGTCGCAGTCAATTTGCGTGCACCGGATCCGGAGGCGCTTAATGCCATTTTTCGCGCCGTCCACTCGGTCAAGGGTGGCGCCGCGGCATTTGGGCACATGGCGCTGTCCGAATTTACCCACGATTTTGAGACCATCCTCGATCGTGTTCGCAAGGGAAAGATGTCGCTGACCAAGCCGATGGTCGACATTTTCCTCAAAGCCGGCGATGTGATGCGGCAACACCTGCTGGCGCTGGAACAAGAGATGCCGCCCGACATACCGGCGATGCAAGCGCTGCGCCAGACGTTGCTCGACGCGTCCGCCGATGTTTTGCTCGTGGAAACCGTATTCGAGGAGCCCGAACCGCCCGCACCACCGCGATTCAAGATCATCATTCATCTCCAGAAAGCCGAATACGGCGAACTCGATGCACTGAACACGCTGAATGAGGACATCGCCGGCCTGGGTGCGGTGATGGACATTACGACGCAGAGCATCGACGAGAGGCTGCTGGCCTACTCCTTCAACCTCAACACCGATATCGATGATGACGAACTTCGCGAGAGCCTGGAGTTCCTGGTGCCGGCCGAGGCGATTCACATCAACGCGTATGAACGCCGCGCCGGTCGCGGCAAAGAATCGGCATCGATCGATGATGATAGCGACGGTGGATTTGGATTTTTCGACGGGCCCGTGGATGCAACGGGCGCCTCCCACCAAGCGGTGGCAGGCGGTTTGCAGGTCGCGGAAGCCGATATCCAGCTCGCGTCTCTGGTTGATGCCAGTTCAATCAGAGTGAATGTTGTCAAAGTGGATCAGCTGATCAACCTCGTTGGTGAACTGGTGATCGCCGAGGCAATGTTGACGCAGGCCGCGCAGGGAGTTGACGCAGACGAGCAAACACGACTTGCCGCAGGACTGGCGCAATTGCAGCGCAACACCCGCGACTTGCAGGATGCCATTCTCGCCATTCGCATGTTGCCGATCAGCTTCGTGTTTAGCCGACTGCCGCGCCTGACGCGCGATCTTTCCGCGAGACTCAATAAAGAAGTTGACCTTCAGTTGCTTGGCGAGGATACCGAACTGGACAAAAGTGTCATCGAGAAAATTGCTGATCCACTGACACATCTTGTTCGAAACGCGATCGATCACGGCATAGAATTGCCGGAAGAGCGCGTCAGGGCGGGCAAGTCTGCCACTGGCCTGCTCACGGTCCGCGCGGCCCACCAGGGCAGCAGCATCGTGATTACCGTCACCGACGATGGCGCAGGCATGAATCGGGAGCGGATACTGGCCAAGGCACGCGAACTGGGCCTCGATGGAGGTGACAGCTGGGCCGACGAAGAAGTCTGGCAACTGATATTCACTCCGGGCTTTTCGACCGCAACCGAGGTGACGGATGTTTCGGGGCGCGGCGTCGGGATGGACGTGGTTTGGCAGAACGTGCATTTGCTGGGCGGAAGAATAGATATCGATTCACTCGCCGGCGAGGGCACCAGCATGACCATCCGCTTGCCGTTGACGCTGGCAATCCTCGACGGAATGTCGATTTCCGTCTCCGGCGAAACTTACATCCTGCCCCTTGCCAACATTGCCCATTCCCTGCAACCCTCGATGTCGGACATCAAGTCAGTGAATGGCCGCGACGTAGTGCTGGTGCGCGACGAGTTTGTGCCGATCACCTCACTTGCCGAATTATTCAATCTTCCGGCACGGGCTCAGGACGAAAACGACATCCTTGTCGTGCTCGAAATGGACGATCGACGTGCGGCGATTCGTGTCGACGAATTGCTGGGACAGCACCAGGTTGTACTTAAGAGCCTTGAAGCCAATTACCGTCGCGTCAAAGGCGTGTCGGGCGCGACCATTCTGGGTGACGGTCGCGTCGCGTTGATTCTCGACGCCACCTATCTGATCAGCGTGGCCCATTCGATCGCGCGCGATTTGGCCACGGTCGCGGGGGCCACCAATGCCCGATAGGCTGTTGCATTACGACAGCGTCCTGACACGCACCGACGCGGGAACCGTCAAGATGCGCGCGCGCACCTCGGACATCACGCCCAAGTTGCGTTCCGTGCTCTTCCTGATTGATGGGCAACTCACCTTTGGGCGCCTGCTGGAACGTGCCGGCAGCCTTAGCGATCTGCTGGAATCGCAGATTCGAGTGCTGATCGACAGGGAACTCATCGAAGTCATCGATCCATCTGGCGCGGGACGCAAGCCAGCCGTCGACAGCGCCACCACGCCGGTATCGCCGGGGCACCGCTCGAAGGCGCAGGATCTGCCACCGCTGGTGGCCGCCAAGATGCAGTTGCTGTTGCGTCTCGAAAGCACCCGCAGCGACGAAGTAGATCTGCTTGGCGCCGAGTTGCTCGAGGCAAAGACCTTGCGCGACCTGGCTTTCACCGCCAAGTCGGTCACGAATCGCCTGGCGATGTCAGTGGGTGTGGAACGCAGCCAGCAATTCTGGAAGGATGCCAAGGAAATCCTCACCGCCTGGCGCGATCTTTCCGCCAAGCCGGAAGCCACGGAGAACGAATGAGCCGGTCGCAACTGGATCTTGAGCCCATTGCCCTGCAACCACCGCGGGTGACGAATGAAGCGCTGGGTGCGCCGTTCAAGGTATTTGAATTTACCGATGCGGATTTTCGCCGTCTCAAGCGATTAATTTTTGACTTTGCGGGTATATCCCTCAACGACAACAAGAAACCGATGGCATACAGCCGCCTCACCAAGCGCCTGCGCCAACTCGGCTTGACCACCTTTCGCGAGTACCTCGATTTTGTCGAAACGTCCGGCACTGAGGAGCACGTTCGTTTCATCAATGCACTGACGACCAACCTCACCTACTTCTTCCGCGAAGCGCATCACTTCACAATCCTGGCCGAACATTTGCAGAAGCTCTATGTGAATGAGCCACTGACGGTTTGGAGCTCCGCGTGTTCGACGGGTGAAGAACCGTATTCGATCGCGATGGCTGCCATCGAGGCCTTCGGCAGCGATGCTCCTCCCATTCGTATTATCGCCTCAGATTTGGATACCGACGCGCTGGCGACTGCAAAGCGCGGCGTTTATGCCGCAGAGAAAATTTCGTCTCTCTCTCCGCAGCGCCTGAAGCGGTTCTTTCTGAAGGGCGCAGGCGAACAGGCGGGATTTGCGCGCATCCGGCCACAGGTGCAACGCCTGGTTGAATTCCGGCAGGTCAATTTGCACGAGGACGGCTGGGACATGGAGGCGGAAGCGCCCCTGGCGGCGATCTTTTGCCGCAACGTGATGATCTATTTCAACAAGGAAACGCAGACCAAAATCCTCGACCGGTTCGCGCCGTTGCTAAGGCGAGACGGCCTGCTGTTTGCCGGCCACTCGGAAAACTTTTTCTACAACGGGCGTGAGACATTTCGCATCCGCGGCAAGACCGTGTACGAACTGGCTGATTGAACAGCATGAGCAGCGTCCCGATTCCCGCCGAGAACGCCCCGACCCGCTATTTCGACAAGAAATTCGGCATCGAGGCGGCCAAAATACTGCCGGGCGAGTATTTCGCCACTGACAAGAACATGGTGCTAGTGACAGTTCTTGGCTCTTGTGTCGCAGCATGCATTCGCGATTCCCGCGCTGGAGTCGGCGGAATGAATCACTTCATGCTGCCGCGAAGCGAAAAGGACCCGGCCAATCCTGCCTCGATGTCCGCGCGCTACGGTACTTACGCAATGGAAATCCTCATCAACCAGCTGATCAAGATGGGCGGCCGGCGTGAAAGCATGGAAGCAAAAGTGTTTGGCGGCGGCAATGTGCTGCGCGGCTTTACAATGAACAACATCGGCGAATCCAATGCGAATTTCGTCATCGAGTACCTGCAAAACGAAGGTATCCGTGTGACCGCTGAAGACATGCTCGGCGTTCACCCCCGTAAAATCTATTACTTTCCCGGGACCGGAAAAGTGCTGGTCAAAAAGATCCGCGAACTCCACAATCACACGATTGTGGAACGCGAAAGCGAATACAACATGCGCCTGCGCAATGTGGTTGTCGGTGGCGATGTTGAAATGTTCAAGTAAGAACTGTTTGAGGCAACGGCTATGAAAATCAAAGTGCTTGTCGTCGATGATTCGGCGCTAATCCGCAATATCCTGAAGGAAATCATCAACGAACAACCGGATATGACGGTGGTGGGCTCTGCGCCAGATCCGCTGGTGGCGCGGGAAATGATACGAAGCCTCAATCCCGACGTGCTGACGCTGGACATCGAGATGCCGAACATGAACGGCCTCTCGTTCCTGAAACGGCTGATGCGTGTTCGCCCAATGCCGGTGGTGATGCTGTCGTCACACACGCAGGAAGGTTCTGACATCGCATTCCGCGCGCTGGCGATGGGCGCAGTCGATTTTGTCGGCAAGCCGGTTGCGGGCGAAACCACCGATGATGATTACACGCAACTGATTGTGGAAAAAATTCGCGGCGCTTATGCTGCGCGCGACAAGATTGAACCGCTGGACATCAACCGTGCTACTGGTGACGCCGACGAAGTCCTGCCGATGCTTGGAAACGCCAGCGTCGCGCAGAGCCGCGTGATCGTGATTGGCGCATCAACCGGCGGCGCCGAGGCGCTCAAGGACATCCTGACCTCGATGCCGGAGGATTGCCCGCCAATACTCATTGCCCAGCATATGCCGGGCACGTTTACCAAATTGTTCGCCAAGCGCCTCGATGGTCTCTGCAAAATCACGGTCAAGGAGGCCGAGGATGAAGAGCCTGCTCTGCCCGGGCATGCTTATGTGGCGCCCGGTGGTTTTCACTTGCGGGTGGAAAGGCATGGCGGGCGCGGCTATGGCATCAAACTCGCGCAAGATGCGCCCGTTAACCTGCACCGGCCTTCGGTCGATGTGCTGTTCAATTCGGCGGCTGAGGCTGCCGGGCGCGATGCGGTCGGCGCCATTCTCACCGGCATGGGCAAGGACGGCGCGGCTGGATTGCTCGCGATGCGCAATAAGGGTGCCTTCACACTTGCCCAGGACGAAGCCAGTTCAATCGTATTTGGCATGCCCAAGGAAGCGATAGACATCGGCGCCGCCGAAGCGATCGCGCCGCTAAACCAGATTGCTCGGCGCATCATGAGTCATTTGGCAGGGGTCGGCAATGACCGGGCCGGCACGCAGGGCGACAAGACGAACGCATAAAAAATTGCGCCGCGCCGGGGTCCCAGTTCGTGCAATGAAGGGGATTCCGCTTCCGCGGAAACAACACTCTTGAGAAGCTGGCGAAGAAACGCCATGGTCGGCGCGCCTCTCAGGGGCTTTTCACCCGCCGGACCGCGTCAGAGTTTCACAATCAGGCACACCGCTTCGGCAGCAATCCCCTCGCCTCTTCCAGTAAACCCGAGCTTTTCGGTCGTTGTTGCTTTCACATTGACCACGTCAGCTTCGATGCCGAGAACGGCCGCAATGTTCTGCATCATCTGCCCGATGTGTGGCGCCATTCTTGGCGCCTGGGCGATAATGGTCGCATCAATGTTGGCGATACTGAAACTGCGTTGAGTCAGCATCAGCCCTACCTGCCTGAGCAACTCAAGACTGTCGATATCCTTGAAACGCGCGTCGTTATCGGGAAAATGCCTGCCGATATCGCCCAATGCGGCGGCGCCGAGCAAGGCATCGCAAATTGCATGCAACAAGACATCGGCGTCGGAGTGCCCAAGCAAGCCGCACTCGAAGGCGATGTCTACGCCACCGATGATGCACTTTCGGCCGGGAACCAACTGGTGGACATCAAATCCGTGCCCGATGCGAAATCCGACATTTGCCTGGTTCACGATATCCCCTCCCTTAGCAGCATTCGCGCCAGCTTCAGGTCCGGCGCGTAGGTCACTTTCAGATTGGCGCTATCGCCCATCACCAGGCGAGGCCGGTGGCCGAGCGCCTCGATGGCCTGTGCTTCATCCGTCGCCCCCGGCATGGCCTCTAGCGCAGCGACCAATGTGCCATAGCGAAACATCTGTGGCGTCTGCGCGCGCCAGACTCCCTCGCGTTCGAGCGTCCGCTCAACGCGCAAGTACCCATCGTCGCGCTTGAGGGTATCGGCGAGCGGCAGCGCGAGCAGGCCACCCACACTGTCCTCCTCCAGTTCGTCAATGAACTGTTCCACCAGTTCGGTTCGAAGGCATGGCCGCGCGGCATCGTGCACCATCACCCAATCTCCGGCACTGATTTCGCAAGACAGTTCCCTGAGGCCATTGAGCACGCTCGCCGCGCGAGTCTGTCCGCCGACGCGCCACGTGACCACGCGTCCACCAAGCAAGCGCCCTGCGTCCGCATCAGCCATCAATGACTGCCAATGCCGGTCAACCGGTGACAGCACAACGCCGATGGTGGAAATGCGCGACACGTGGCTCAAAGCGTCCAGGGCGTGAAAGATCATCGGATGCCCGTTCACATCCTGATATTGCTTGGGCAATGCGTCGCCCAAGCGTGTTCCGGTACCGGCGGCAGGCACCAGGGCGACAATTTTCTGGTTCATGTGGCTCGTTTTTCATGGATAAAACAAATCCGGTCGACATTATCGCATCGCCGGCTGAATTTCCCGCCCGCTTTTTTTGAGCGTTGCATCGTTTACACTGTGGTGGCGCATCGAAGCAACGCGATGCAACACGGACAAGGCTGTTTTTCTTGTGCAGGTTTCCGGGGACAGCGGCGAAAATTGCAGAAATGAAAAGCCGGAATATCGCCCTGATCACTGTCGCTGCCATTGCGATCGTTGCCGCCGTCGGCTATGGCATGCGCACGACCGATTTCGCTCCTCAGTGGTTGCGCACACCGCTCAAGGCGCCGCGCGACACCGGCGAACTCGTCATTCTTACCTTGCGCGGACCGACGACGACGCAGGATTTGCCGGGCGCCGGCAAGGGACGCGATAGTACGCAAACGGGGTTCGAGCATGATCTGGCAACGCTGTTTGCAGCCGAACTCGGGGCGGTTCCACGCTTCATCGTCATGCCGAGTCACTCGAAGCTGATCCTGGCTCTGCAGGAGAATCGCGGTCATCTTGCCGCCGCCGGTCTAACCACATCGCCTGAATTGCGCGCAGTATTTGCCTTCAGCCCGAGCTATCGAATCGTGCAGTACCAACTGGTCTATCCGACCGCCGAACCCAAGCCGAAGTCATTGCGCGATGCGGTCGGCAAACGCATTGCCGTCATCGCCGAGACTCCCGCGCACGATCTGTTACGCGACCTCACCGGCGACTATCCGGGCATGATTCTCGACGTTTTGCCGCACGAAACCAATCCCGACGAACTGCTGAAACGCGTCGATCAGGATCTCAGCGATTACGCGCTCGCCGATGCCGTCGCGTTCGCGGTGGGCAAACGCCTGCACCCCGACCTCTCGGCGGCGTTCAATGTCGGCCCCGAGAGCAAGGTTGCCTGGGCCTATTCGCCTCTCGCCGACGACGATCTGCAACGCAGTGGAACCCAGTTTTTCGACAAGATTCGCCAGAATGGCACGTTGAATCGCCTGCTCGACCGCTATTACGGGCACATCAACCGCATCCAGCCGGTCGATTCGGAAAATCTCCTGGAGAAAGCGCAGACATTGTTGCCCAAGTTGCGCGGCCATTTTCACGAAGCCCAGCAACTGACCGGCATCGACTGGCGGGTGCTGGCAGCAATCGGTTACCAGGAATCGCACTGGGACGCGCTTGCGACATCACCGACAGGTGTGCGCGGCGTGATGATGCTAACCGAGGACACGGCGGATCGCATGAAGGTAAAGAACCGCCTTGACGCACGCGAGTCGATCATCGGCGGCGCAAGATACTTGCAACTGCTGCGGGAAACCGTTCCGCCGCGCATTGCCGAACCCGACCGCACCTGGCTTGCGCTGGCCGCCTACAACCAGGGATACGGCCACCTCGAGGATGCCCGCATACTCACGCAGCGCATGAAACTCAACGCCGACTCATGGCTCGATGTGCGCAAGGCGTACCTGAAACTGCGTGATCCGGAATTCCACGATTCACTCAAGCACGGCTTCGCGCGCGGCGATGAAGCCGTGCAGTTCGTCGAAAACATCCGCAACTACACCGACATCCTTACACGACTGGAGAAACCGCTGGAAATGGACGCAAGCCACGACCTGTTGCTCACGGATTCCATGATCATGCCCCTGTCGGCCAGCCGGCCCAAGCCTTAGCCGGTCTCGAAAGTCCTGACCGGCAAGTGAGAGGCATCGGCCCAGACCTCAAGTGTCCAGTGGCCCTCGCTGAACAACACGCGGTTATACGCCACGTTGGGGATGGCCACCCTTTCCACGGTGGCAATGGGAAGTTTGTTCAGCCAGCGATAGACTACTGCCAGCACGCCGCCATGGGTCACCACGAGTATCCGTTTTCCTGCGTGCTGTTCGACAATTTGGCGAAGTGCCTCAGTGATGCGGCTGTGAAACTGCCTGCGGCTTTCACCGCCTTCAACCGTGAAGTCCGGGTCGGTGGCTCGGATGCTCGAATACATCTCCGGGTGCATGGCGTCGAGTTCCGCGTAGGTCTTGCCTTCGCCCACACCATAGCTGCGTTCCCGCAACGCCGCGTCGTATCGAATGGGAAGGTTGGTGGCGGCTGCCAGGATGCCCGCAGTGTGCCGGACGCGTTCAAGGTCACTGGCGATGACGTGATCGATTGCTTCCGCATGCAGGCGCCGCGCGCACGCCTCGGCCTGTGCAATGCCGTCGGGTGTCAGCGCGCTGTCGAGATGGCCCTGGATTCGTCCCTCGCGGTTCCAGTAAGTCTCACCGTGACGGATGAGGATGAGCGTCGTGTTCATCGCGATAGTACGCAAGCCCCGGCAGCAACGTCAGCGGCAGGCGCCCCGGTTGAGATTGCGATCATTTGACCGCCTCCAGCCTGGCAAGGCCGCCCATGTACGGCACCAGCACCGCCGGCACGGTGACACTGCCGTCGGCGTTCTGGTAATTCTCAAGCACCGCCACCAGTGTGCGCCCCACCGCCAGACCAGAACCGTTGATAGTGTGGAGCAATTCGGTCTTGCCCTGTGCATTCTTGAAGCGTGCCAACATGCGCCGCGCCTGAAAGGCCTCGTAGTTCGAACAGCTGGAAATTTCACGGTAGGCGTTCTGCGCGGGCAGCCAGACTTCGAGGTCATAGGTCTTGGCGGACGCGAAGCCGATGTCACCCGTGCAAAGCAACATGGTGCGATACGGCAGTTCCAGGCGTTGCAGGATCGCCTCGGCATGTGCCGTCAGTTCCTCGTGCGCCTCGGTCGATTTTTCAGGGTGCACGATCTGCACCATCTCGACTTTGTCGAACTGGTGCTGGCGGATCATGCCGCGCGTGTCCTTGCCGTAGCTGCCGGCTTCCGAGCGAAAGCAGGGACTGTGGCAGACGTACTTCAGCGGCAAGTCCTTCAAGTCGACGATGGTATCGCGGACGAAATTTGTCACCGGGTATTCGGCGGTCGGAATCAGGTACAGGTCGCGACCGTCGATCTTGAACAGGTCCTCCTTGAACTTGGCCAGGCTCGAGACACCATCGGCACTCACATCGCTGACCATGTACGGCACGTAGACTTCGGTGTAGCCATGCTCGGCAGTGTGAATATCGAGCATGAGTTGCGCCAGTGCCCGGTGCAATCTTGCCACGCCGCCTTTCAGCACCGAGAAGCGCGCGCCAGAGAGCTTCGCGGCCGTATCGAAATCGATGCCGCCCAGGGCCGCACCGATATCGACGTGATCCTTTACGGCGAAATCGAAGGTTTTCGACGTGCCCCACTTGCGTACTTCGAAGTTTTCATCGGCGTCCTTGCCTTGCGGCACGTCGGCACGCGGGATGTTGGGGATAGTGCGCAAAAATTTGTTGAGCTCGTTCTTTAGATTCTCTGTCAGTTCCGAAAATGCCTGCAACTCAAGATCAGTTTCACCAACTTGCAACTTGAGAGCTGTCGTATCTTCTCCTTTCGCCAATAGCAAGCCAAATTGCTTTGACAGAACATTCTTCCTCGCTTGAAGCTCTTCGGCCTTTACTTGAGCTGTCTTCCTTTGAGCTTCCAGTCGGCTAAATGTTGGCTCGTTAAACCAGAAATTGCGTCGTGAAAGTCCGGCTATGACCGTGGGTAAATCTTTTCGAAGTTGTTGGATATCTAACATGATGAGTCCTATTCTTTATTCGTATTGCTCTTAAAACCGTCATTCCCGCGGAGGCGGGAATCCAAGTTCATCAATGGGCTTAGAAACCCGCAATAGCGGAACGACAAAAATGTGGAGGGTGAAACAGGATTAACGCGCACGCCCCGAACACAGGCGAACGAAGCGGCGCTACTTAGATCGAGAGGAGCGGCTGGAAGGGTTGCTGCGCAGAAGTTTGACGAACAAGTTCATGACCCGGATTTTCCATCAAGTTCGCGCAGGTGCGCAAGCTTTTCGCGAATTTTTGCCTCCAGCCCGCGTTCGGTCGGTCGATACCAGCCCGGCCGCTTCATGCCGTCGGGCAGGTAGTTCTCGCCGGCCACATAGCCTTCTTTCTCATCGTGCGCGTAGCGGTAGTCCTTACCCATGCCCAGGTTCTTCATCAGTTTGGTGGGGGCATTGCGCAGGCGCATCGGCACCGGCCGCGATTCATCCTGCGCGATGAACGCACGCACTTCGTTGTAGGCCTGGTACACCGCGTTTGACTTGGCGGCGATGGCAAGATAGATCACCGCTTCCGCCAGCGCCAGTTCGCCTTCAGGCGAACCGAGCCTCTCGTACACGTCGGCCGCACCCAGGGAAATATCGAGCGCGCGCGGATCGGCCAGGCCGATGTCCTCGGTCGCCATGCGGATCATGCGTCTCGCCAGGTAACGCGGATCGGCACCGCCATCGAGCATGCGGCAAAACCAGTACAACGAGGCATCGGGGTCGGAGCCGCGTACGCTCTTGTGCAATGCCGAAATCTGGTCGTAAAAATTGTCGCCCGACTTGTCGAAACGCCGCGCGGCGCGGGCAAGCACGGCTTCCACGAAGGCTGTGTCGATGTTCGTGGTCGCGCTGCTGTCGGCCGCAATGGCGAGTTGCTCGACCAGGTTGATGAGCCGCCGGCCGTCGCCATCGGCCATGTCGATCATCCGCTGCTTTGCGTCGTTATCAATCAGAACCTGGCCTTCGCCCGCTCGCCAGGAGGCAGTTGAAAGGCTGGCCGATGCGCTCACCGCAAGTGGCATAGCGGCGGCCAGCGCCCTTTCAAAGATTGCCGAGAGCGCCGCGTCGTCGAGCGGCTTCAGCACATACACCGACGCGCGCGACAGCAGCGCATTGTTCAGTTCAAACGACGGATTCTCGGTGGTCGCGCCGATGAATGTGACCAGACCGGATTCGACATGCGGCAAAAACGCATCCTGCTGGCTCTTGTTGAAACGATGCACCTCATCAACGAACAGGATGGTGCGGCGATTGAGATTGTCGCGATTCACCTGCGCCCGCTCGATCGCCTCGCGGATTTCCTTCACGCCGGAAAGCACCGCGGAGAGCGCGATGAAATCCGCTTCAAAGGCATGCGCCATCAGGCGCGCGATGGTGGTCTTGCCGACGCCCGGCGGCCCCCACAGGATCATCGAATGCGGTTTGCCGGTTTCGAAGGCAATCGACAACGGCATTCCCTCGTCGGTCAAATGCCCCTGCCCGATCACCTCGGCTAGCGTGCACGGGCGCAGGCGCTCGGCAAGCGGGACGCCCTGCCCGGCCCTGTGCTCATCGCCGGGGGATGGGGGTGAAATGGCCGAGAAAAGATCGTTCACGCCAAGTGAGCTATACGGAAAGTTCCCGGCACCAAGAAAAGGGAAATTCAATCAACTCCGTCGTCCCCGCGCAGGCTGGGACCCAGTCCGATCCAAGTTCTTGAATAGTCGAACGGACTGGATTCCAGCCTGCGCTGGAATGACGGAGTATTGAGAATTCAAGCAGTTCCCAAAAGTCAAACTCCAGCACTGTCGGGCCTTTACAGCCGCTTTTCGTCTGCAAGCCTCGCCAGTTCTTGAGTTTCATCACATCATTCACCATCCGCACTACCCAACTCGTCCGCAATCCATGCCTCAAGCAGCGTGTAGGTAACCGCCAGCACCACCGGTCCGACGAAAATACCGATCAGTCCAAAGCCGAGCATGCCGCCGATCACACCGGCAAAGATCAGCAGCAAGGGCAGATCAGCACCCTTCTTGATCAGCACCGGGCGCAGGAAATTGTCAAGTACGGTGACAATCAAACTCCACACCAGCAGGAAAGTTGCCCACCCGGTATCACCCATCCAGTACATCCACGCAACGGCGGGAAAGAGTATGAGTCCCGGTCCCAATTGCGCGATGCATAGCATCAGTATCACCGCCGACAGCAATGAGGCAAACGGCACCCCGGCAATCGCGAGGCCGATGCCGGCGAGTACGGTCTGTACGATCGCGGTCACCCCCACGCCGAGTGCCACGCCGCGTATCGCCTGTCCCGCCAAAATAATGGCATTCTCACCGCGCTCACCGCCGAGACGGCGGCCAAAGCGTTTGACGCTCTGCACTCCCGCTTCGCCACTGGAATAAAGAATGGCCGACATCACGACCATCAGCAGGAACTGGATCAGCATGAAACCGAGCCCGCCCACCTGTCCGAGCACCCATTTACCGGCCTGGGCGGCATACGGCTCCGCCTTCGCCACCAACCCTTGCGAACCCCCATCCGATACTTGACCCCACAGGTCTGCCAGTTTGTCGCCTACCAGCGGCAGGTCGCGCACCCACGCCGGTGGTTTTGGCAAGCCTGCCGCTGCCGCCTTGTTGGCGAGGCCGGCAATGTCCTCGGCGTGAGAGGCAATGATGTCGATAGCCATCCAAAGCGGAATGACCAGCAACAACAACATGGCCAGCGTCATGAAGGCCACCGTCAACCCGCGGCGGCCACCAAGCCGCTTCTGCAATGCCTGGAGCATTGGCCAAGTGGCCACCACGATCATGACGGCCCAGACCGTTGCGGCCAGAAAAGGCCGCAATACCCAGAGTGAACCGGAGATCAACAGGAGGATGCATAGGATCGACAGCGTGGTTCGCGTCAGATCACTTTTGGCTTCGGCCATTCTGGTTTCCGTCGAATAGATTGGGAACACGCATCTTAACGCAAGCCTATTGGGCGAAAATAAGCGCGCGCGACTGACTGAGTGCCAGTCGCCGCAACCCCGGACTGAATTTGAACAATCGCCGGCCGGCGCCATGCGAACCGGCCAACAGGTAAAGGGCAACCACAAATGAATCTCACATTGATCGCCTCATTGATAACCGCAGCCTTGCTGCTCGGCATGCTGCTCTGTGTCGAAGGCGGTCGGCGAATCGGTATCGCCAAACTTGCGCGCCACCCGGACTGCCTGTCGACGGGAGTGGGCGCGTCGGAGGGCGCGATATTCGGCTTGCTGGGGTTGATGATCGCATTCGCATTTTCCGGCGCCGCCACCCGCTTTGAGAATCGCCGCCACCTGATCACCCAGGAAGCCAACGCGATCGGCACCGCCTACCTGCGAATCGACCTGCTGCCGGGCGATACCCAGCCGCAGATGCGCACGCTGTTTGGCCGTTACCTGGACTCGCGATTGGCCGTATATGAAAACGTCCGCGACGAAAAAGCAGTCGCAACCCATCTCGCCAACAACGCGGTACTGCAGAGCTCAATCTGGAACTTGGCGGTCAATGCCGGCCGCCGGCCGGATACCAATGCCGGCACCAATCTCCTGGTGCTCCCCGCATTGAATGAAATGTTCGACATCACCACCACCCGATTGATGGCCACCCGCAATCACCCGCCGCTGGTGGTTCTCCTGCTGCTGCCGGTACTGAGCCTGATTGGCGCGCTGCTGGGGGGCTACGACATGTCGGGCAACAAGGACCGCAGCTGGCTGCACACCCTGGCCTTCGCGACCGTTTTATCCGTCACGGTCTACTTAATCATCGACCTCGAGTTCCCGCGCCTCGGATTGATTCGGGTTGACGCGGCCGATCAGGTGCTGGTCGACCTGCGGAAAAGCATGCAATAGGTCGAGCGGGCGGCCGGCATCATGCCGCCCGTGCATAAAACAGGACCCTACTTCTTGCCGATGCCGCGCGCTTTATCGAGTCCGTTGCGAAGGGTGCGCCCAACCCGAGACGATGATCTGGGCCTGGGCAGTATTTTCCACGCTGTTACTGATGGTCACTGTGTGGTCATTGCCACCCGCCTTGCGATCGACGA
>JANNGY010000255.1:0-12921 GCA_031404095.1 Betaproteobacteria bacterium
TGGAAGGCGGAACGACATTCTACTTCGTCACGGGCGGTATTCACGAGGCGCTTGACCGGGCGCGCGACGCAGCCAACGGAATGGATGTGCGCATTGGCGGCGGACCTAACACTATCCAGCAATATCTTCGTACGGGCCTCACCGATGAGCTGCACGTCGCTATCTCGCCGGTCCTGCTGGGCGGGGGAGAGCGACTGTTCGAGGGGGATTGACGTGCGCGCTCTGGGATACGAATGCGTTCAGTTCGTTGCGTCGGAGAAAGCCACCCATGTTGTACTCAGGCGCCAAGGGCACAATGACGCCTGACATCCGGTTGAGCGAAAGGGGCTCGCATTTTCCAATGGGGTTTTTCTACAGCCGCGTTAGCCCCTTCATCCAACACAGTAGCCGTTCGCACAAAATCCTCCATCGAGGTGATGCTGTGACCGGAAGTCAACTCACACGCCAGGCGAGGCGACTCAGTTGGTTCGTACTCATTACCCTGAGCGCCTACTACCTTTATCGCGCCATCAACTGCCGATTCCTCACACCCAACAGACTCGGCCCGACCTGTTTAACAAGCAGCGTTGGTACTTTGCGCACCACATCGTCGCCTTGCCCGCACTGACGTTAGGTTGCAAAATCACCAACTATGGAGGTCCTATGAAATCATCGCAATGTACAAGCAGGCTGTGGGTCACCCTCGTGTGCCTTATCGTGACACTTGCCGCAAGCCATGAAGCTCTTGCGCAAGCGCAAAGCTGCAGGCCGGTCAGCCAGCGGACAGGTGAGTTGGGCTGCTGGATCACGGCCAATGCGGTGCTGGGGCAGCTACCACCACAGCCAATCTATTGGCACTTGGACACGTATCCAACGCGCGCCGAAGCTGAAGCGGCCAAGGGACCGCGTGGAACCGTTGTGGATTCGCTTGGAAAAGCTTGGCTCCTGACGATTGACGTAGCCGGATGGCGCCCCTCAGGTGGCGTGCGCGTTGCCGAGATCGGTCCACTTCCCATAAGTGCGGATGCCAAATACTCCGCGCAATACATGGAGGGGATCTTCACGCCTGGCATGACGGCACCCGCACATACGCATTCGGGCCCCAAAGCTTGGTACACGCTGACCGGTGAAACGTGCTTGGAGACTCCCACGGGGAAAATGATCGGGCGAGCGGGAGGCACCCACGTCATTGTGCCGGGCGGTCCGCCGATGCATCTCACGGCAACTGGCACAGAGACGCGCCGCGCCTTAGTTCTCATTCTTCATGATTCAGCGCAGCCCCCAACAACTCCAGAGCATCACTGGACTCCCAAAGGCTTGTGCCGAGACTGACTTGCAACCGGTCGCTCAACCGGACCCTACACATCTGCCGGCATTTGGCCCGCCCTTTCATTCTGGGCCAAATACCGTGCTGATGTTCCGGGCCGGTTAGCTTCGACGTTTGGTGTCAAAACGGCGTGAGGAGTAACTCGTGCGCGTATAGTCCGAGGTTCGATGTCCTTTCAACCAAAAGGAAAAATCACCATGTGCCACCAGCCCTTGATTATCCGTTCGCTGCAATCGACGCTGTTGTTCTTGTTGAGCTTCATCGGCGCATTCGCCTTTGCGGCAGCACCCGCTCCTGAACAAGCGATAACGCAAACTGCCGATGATGCGCAGCTTAAGTGGGGCCCGTGCCCACCGTTCTTACCCAAAGGCTGTGGCATCGCGGTGCTGCACGGCGATCCCGCCAAAGACAATGTAGATGTTTTCTTTAAGGTGCCCGCCAAGTCGACCATTCCGCTCCACTGGCACACCTCGCCAGAACGGATGGTGCTGGTTGCTGGCGAGCTTCATGTCACCTATGACGGCCAGAACAAAGCGGTTCTCAAGCCGGGAACGTATGCGTACGGTCCTGCCAGGAAACCACACCATGGTTATTGTGCAAGCAAGGTTCCCTGCGTTCTCTTCATAGCCTTTGAATCGCCGTTAGACGCAGTGCCAGTTGAGGGCACAAAAAAATAATCGCAATGCCGCCCAAAACAAAGTTAGCCCTTTGACATCGAGAAAGGGCGAGACATGGAACGTATAGCCATTGTTCAAAAGCCCCCCGTATTCCTGAATCGTGCAGAAACCCTCAAGATTGCCGTTAAGGCCGTCGACAAGGCTGTCGAAGGTGGCGCGCGACTGGTTGTATTCCTCACATAACGCATAACGAAGGGGTCTTCCTTTATCATGTAATTTTGAAAGAACTGACCCGGCCGTTCGGTTGTTTAAACACGGCATTGACTGGCTTTTTCTACAGCCTAGTAATGCAATGCGGCACGGCGGCTTACAAGGACGGCCCGAGCTTATGCGGCGGCGACATCTGATCGAACTTGAAGACCAAGCGTGGTGCCCTGCCGCGGTGCGCCGCGGCATCACGGATCTTCTCCAGCTCTTTTTGGGGCTCGGCAACTGCTACGCTGCTATTCTCCCGCGATTAGCACGGGCGCTCGAGATGTCGGGTGAACGCGACATCGTCGACCTCTGTTCCGGCAGTGGTGGCCCGTGGCTGCGCTTGCTCCCCTATTTTCCGAAAACCCAGCTACATCAAGTCCGATTCACCGACAAATACCCGAATGCGACGGCATCACGGGACCTTGTGGCGAATTCGAAGGGCCGCATCACGGTCGAACAGGAGAGCGTCGACGCCACCGCCGTCAAGAACCTGCCGGGGCTCAGGACACTCTTCACGGCGTTCCATCACTTTCGACCCGATGCAGCCCGCGCCATACTGGCAGACGCAGTCAGAGAGCGGGCCACAATCGCTATCTTCGAGTTCACCGAGCGTAGTGTTTTCGCCATCATCCTGTTTTGTTTCTCGCCAATTGCTGTTTTGCTGCTCGCGCCGTTCTGTCGGCCGTTTCGCTGGACAACCATTTTTCTCACTTACATCGTGCCCGTTCTTCCATTGGCTGCCGCCTTCGACGGAGTCGTGTCGTGCCTGCGTACGTACTCAGAAGCCGAACTTCGTGAAATGGTCGCTAACCTCAGCCCAGGCGGCTACATATGGGAAATCGGTCAAGAGAGAAGCTGGCGCTCGCCGGTACCTATCACCTTCCTGATCGGGTATCCGCGAAGCAGCGCTGGGCCGGTTGCCGAACTCGGCGCCGCACCGGGCGTGGCGCTGCAACCTGTTGGGTCGCTGCGCGCTACCATTTCGCTTGCGGCGCCACGCCGGTGTGTCTGGGACCGTTGGGCCACTCAATCCCTCTTTCGCCACCAAGGAGCGACATGCACATCATCCGAGCAACCTCAACCACAATCATCGCGGCTATATGGTTGCTGACCGTCGGCGGACACGGTCAAAGTGCACCACTCGTCGCAGAGTCCCAGTTAATTTCGGAGAAACAGGTGACGAATGATCAAGAGTTTCGCGCGGCGCTGATGAAAGTCGACGCTGCGCAGCGCGAATTACAGCGTGGAAATGCAGCAGCATTCAAAGCGCTTTGGTCGCGTTCCGATGACATTACTCTCTCGGGTGGATTCGGCGGTACCGTCGAGAAGGGATGGGAACAAGTCAGCCGGCGGCTTGACTGGGCCGCCGCACAGTTCTCCAACGGCACAAACACCATCGAGCGGCTAGTCGCTCACTCCAGCGGCAAGCTTGGCTATGTCGTCCAAATAGAACACATCCGCTTTCAGGTTCCTGGACAGGCGAAGGAGTCGACTCGCGACTACCGCGTAACGATGTTGTTCTTGCACGAACCAGAGGGCTGGCGAATTATCCACCGCCATGCAGATTCCCAGATGATGAAGCAAGCGCCGCAGTGAATGCGCGTTGAAGCAGCAGGAAGCCCCCTTTTCAGTCGCAAAACGGACCCCGGGCCTGGAGATCCGCGTTGCGCCTTGAGCTTTGTCCCTGGGACCGATTCAGGCTAACCTCCTCCACGCAGCGTCGCCCGATCCACCTGTTCCTGCAGTCGTCGTGCCGCCGCGTCATCGCCTGCACGCACGCTGATTTCCACGCGCATCAGCGAAAGCGTCAGCAATCCAATCTGCTGCGGCTCGCCGGGTGCGAGCGCGAAATGCAGTGCCGCGTCATCGGTGGTCAGCAGCAATCCCGACCCCTCCTCGCTTACCGCGTCGCCGAAGGCCTGCACCAGTGCGCGTCGAAACTCGGCCGGCGTGCAGTTCATTTCGCGCACGCGACTCGCGCTCCAGGGGAACGGGCCCGCTTTCAGCACGATGCAACCGCCCGCCGATTGCCCACCTGCCGATTACCCACCCGCCGGTTACCCACCCGCGATCGGCGGCCACACGGCCAGCGTGTCGCCGGACTGCAGGCATGTCGCGGCGCGCTCGTTTGGCGGAATGAATACGCCGTTGATCAGCACCAGATGCGTGAGTTTCGACGGCAAAGCGAACGGCGCCAGCGCGGCGGTCACCGTCGTGTTGTCGGCCACTTCGGCCTCGACGCGATTGTGCTTGCTGCCGGGGGGAAGATAGTCGCCAAGGGTGGCGTAGAGCTTGATGGTGATTTGCATGGACAAAGCTTAACTTACGGTGGACTTTCTATCCCAATTGCAAAGACGGTCGAGGCACACCCCGGGAGGATATCCTTCGTTGCTCTTGTCTGCATAAGGGGAGGAAATTAGTTGCCTAACGGCTTGTTGAATGTCGAAATGTCACGGCAAGTCGTGGTCGACACAAACTACTTCCCTCTTTTCTAAAGAGGGACTGAGGGAGATTTTCGGTCGTCTTCTTGGCACAAACGCTGCAAATCCCTCTCAGTCCCTTGCAGGGCGCGCCAGCCACTGCATTGGCTGGCCGTTCGGCAGGCGCGAAGCATGCTTCGCGAATTCCCTGCCTTACCCCTTATCCAAAGGGAGAAGTGCCCAGGCAGACGGCACGAAAACTGTGAATACCGGAAATTTCAACAAACTGCTAACTGTTCGGCCGCTGGCAGGCGATGAACGCCTCGTAAAACCGTGTCGGTGTTTCCAGCAAGGTCTGCTTCCACGCGCCGAGTCGCATCTTCGCCTGGATCAGGCCGCGCAACGCGCCGACGTGTTGCGTGAGACCGATCGCGGTGGCGCCGATCAGCACATCGCCCTTGAACTGCAGGCTGATATAACGGCCGTTGGCTTCGTCGATCTTTTCCACGCCATCTCCGCCCGCGGTGCCCTGCCATTCGCCGAACGAGGTCGAAATCATGCCCAGCGAATCGAGAACGTTGATGGCGAGCACGCCTTTCATGTGCGCGGCCTTGCCAGCCATGTTCAATGCGGCGATGCGCGCCTGGTCGGCGGCATTCGGCTGGATGGCGGCGACGAGGTGCTTGCCGCTGAACAGATCCGGTGCTTCGGCCACATCGCCAGCCGCGTAGATGCCGGCCACGCTGGTCTGCATGGTGTCGTCGACCAGTACACCCTTGGCGATGTGCACTTTCGTGCCTTCGAGGAAGCTCACGTTCGGCGCGACGCCGGCGGCGACGATGACGAGATCGCAAGCGACATGCTCGCCGTTGGTCAGTGTCACCTTCAGCGGCGCGTCGGCGTCCTTGCCTGCCTTCTCGATGCGGTCCACGCCGGCCTTGGTCACCACCCGCACGCCTTTCTGTTCAACCCAGCGCTTGATCATGCCGCCGGCGGCCGGCGTCATCATGCGCGGCACCATGCGGTCGCCCATTTCCACGACGGTCAGCCTGACGCCGCGCCTGACCAGCGATTCCATGATGATGCAGCCGATGAAACCGGCGCCAAGTTGCAGCACCCGCGAACCCGGTTTGGCGCGCGCTGCGATGGCGCGAGAATCGGCCAGCGTCCAGCAAGTCTGTACTTCGGCCAGGTCGATGCCGGGGATCGGCGGCCGCACCGGGTGCGAACCGGTGGCGAGCAGCAGGCGGTCGTAATGTTCGAAGTGGCCGTCGTCGAACAGCACCGTGCGTTTTTCGCTATTCACCGAAACCGCCAGGCCGCGCCGCTGCTGAATGCGCAGCTTGTTGAAGTGATCGGCTGACTTGCGAAGATAGGTGCCGGCCTCATCGATGTTGCCTTCCAGCAGATAGGGGATGGCCATGCGCGAGTAGGGTGGTGCGTCTTCGTTGCCGACCAGCAGGATGTCGTCGTTCGGCGCCGCGGCGCGCAAGGTTTCGGCGGCGACCACGCCGGCCGGACCGTTGCCGAGAATCATGTGTTTCATTTTTTCCTCGCTGAAAAAAAGGACTTGCGGGAACGAGAAGCTTCACAACGCCGGATTCTCAGCGTCCTCTCGTCACCACATTTCCGTTCGCCCCCAACTTCAATCATGCTGGGGCAAGCTCTGAGCTTGTCGAAGGGCTGAGCGGGCTGACATCCGCCCATCCAGTGCTTCGACAGGCTCAGCACGAACGGGGAAACTTGGGAGCGTGTCTGCGCTTTATCTCACCAGTCGCCTACAACCCGAGCCGCTTCAGCGTTTCTTTTTCAGGCACACCACCGGCCGACCAGCCGCGCGCCTTGTAATACTCGGGCCGCATCTTGTCGATGCCGTTCACCAGGCCCTTGGCCGGGCCGGTCTTGGCCGGCTCGTTCTTCAGGCGCGGCGGCAGGTCGTCGTCCTTGGCGGTGAGGCCGGCGGCAAGGTTGAACTGCCGCTCCATGTTCCAGATGCGCTCGCCGACCAGGTTCAGCTTTTCCATCGACCAGTCGCCTTCGCACGCCGCCTGGATTTGCGGCTGCACGTCCGCCAACGTCCAGGCGAAGCTGGTGAACACGCAGATGCCGGCTGCGTCGAACACGCCGGTGGCGTCCTGGAACGCCTTGACCAGATCGGCCTTGCCTTCGGTGACCAGCGGATCGGTCTTGACCGGGATGCCGAGCACTTCGGAGGCGACGGTATAGCCGCGCAGGTGGCAGGCGCCGCGGTTGGAGGTCGCGTAGGCGAGCCCCATGCCCTGGATGCCGCGCGAATCGTAGGCCGGGAATTCCTGGCCCTTGACGCTCATCGACAGTTCGGGCCTGCCGTACTTGGCGCACAGGCGCGCGCTGCCGAGTCCCAGTTCCTTGCCGAAGCCTTCGCCCTTGGCGGTCATCTCAACCAGCTTGCACAGCGCCTCGGCCGAGCCGAACTGGGCATCGACGCCGATCTGCTCTTTGGTGATGATGCCGAGGTCCTGCATTTCCATCGCCGCGCCGACGGTGGCGCCGAAAGAAATCGGGTCCATGCCGTGTTCGTTACACAAGAGATTGGCGTATTGCAGCGCTTCCAGGTCGCCCACGCCGTTGGCGGCACCCAGCGCCCACGCGGCTTCGTATTCGAGGCCACCGGATGCGCCCCAGTATTTCGGGCTGTTCTTGACCGAGAAATGGGTCTCATCGATTTTAGAGATGCGGCCGCAGGCGATGGTGCAACCGAAGCAGGCCGCATTGGTGACGAGATGCGCCTTGCCGTCGGTGGGCCGCTTCTCGTGCATCGCCTCACCGGAAATCTTGCCCGCGCTTTCGAACTGCACGTCGCGGTGATTGCGGGTCGGCAGCGCGCCCATTTCGTTGATCACGTTCATCAGCACCTGCGTGCCGTACTTGGGCAGGCCCTGTCCGGTGACGGCGTTGTCGGCCAGCACTTTCTTGCCGGCATTGGCGGCTGTCATGAAGGCCGGGAAATCCTTGATGCCGGAAAATCCTTTGGTGCCGCGCAGCGCCACGGCCTTCAGGTTCTTAGAGCCCATTACCGCGCCGACACCCGAGCGCCCCGCGGCCCGGTGCAGGTCGTTGACGATGCAGGCATACATCACCTTGTTCTCGCCCGCGCCGCCGATCGAGCAGACACGGATCAGCGGATCCTGGTGGCCGGCCTTGATGGTTGCCTCGGTCTCCCAGCAGGTCTTGCCCCACAGGTGCGCGGCATCGCGCAGCTCGGCCTTGTCGTTTTCGACATAGAGGTAGACCGGCTTGGGCGACTTGCCCTCGAAAATGATCATGTCCCAGCCGGCGAATTTCATCTCGGCGCCGAAGTAGCCGCCGGAATTCGAGCAGGCGATCGCATTGGTTAATGCGCCCTTGGTGGTGACGGTGTAGCGCCCGCCGGTGGAAGCCATGGTGCCGGTCAAGGGGCCGGTGGCCATGATCATCTTGTTTTCGGGCGACAGCGGATCGACCTTGGGGTCGATTTCGGAAACGAGATATTTTGCGGCGAGGCCGCGCGAGCCAAGATATTCGTCGGCCCACTTCATGTTCAGCGGTTCGGACTTGCAGGTGCCGGCGGTCAGGTCAACGCGCAGGACTTTTCGGTTCCATCCCATGATCTTCTCCTCAGGCCGAAACAGACGGTGGATTCGACGTCTGGGCCTTGGCGGCCCAGGCACGCATGCGATCGAGCCCGGTCCAGTCCGAATCCACATATGTGATGGCGGCGGTCGGGCAAGCGGTCACGCACTTCGGGTCACCGCCGCACAGGTCGCACTTCTGCACCTTGCCCGTTTCGGCGACGTAATTAACCGTGCCGAACGGGCAGGCGATGGTGCATACCTTGCAGCCGACGCAGATGGCGTCGTTGACCACCTTGGCGCCGGTGGCATGATCGAGCGTGATGGCGTCGACCGGACAGGCGTTCAGGCACCAGGCGTCGGCGCACTGGGTGCAGGTGTATGGCACCTTGCGGCCTTCATGCTCGAAATCGAATACCTTGATGCGGGACTGTGACGGGTTGATGGCGCCGGTGTGCTCATACGAGCAGGCCATTTCGCATTGCAGGCATCCGGTACATTTGGCTGGATCGATGTGAAGCGACTTCTGCATGGTACGTCCTCCATGAGGTGTGGGTGTCGCTGGGGAAAGCAGGATATGTGTTGGTTTGCGTTGGATTGCGTTGGTTTTGAGAGCGTGAGGGTAATGTGGAAAAATTTGCGTAGTAACGCATGATAAGACAAAGCTTTTCGCTTGTCATGGCGGCATGCATTCCGCCGACGGCTATTGCTCTGCAGCATTGCACCTGCCATTGCGATGATGGCGCCGCCTCAATTGCGCAACTTTTTTGTGAACCGGGTGGTCAGCAGCGCTTTCGATCCGGGAAACGGCTGGCCGAGAAAATCGCTGCGCAGGCCGTAGCAGATCACCGGGGCGCCGCGGGTGTGCGCGCGCTTGTGAAATGGCACGACGGTTCGCGCCTATTGAGTGCCGCCGCAAGATTGATTCGCGCCGTTGGCGGTGGCTGGTACGCCTCGGAAATGGCCGATTAGAAATTGGCGAAAGTCGCAATTTGACGCGGCTTTCCCGTCAATTTCAGCCTGGAAGCCGCGCCGGTGCTGGAGGCATCGGCCGAGCGCTGCTTATGCTAGAAGATATCTTGAGTGGCAATTGCTTTTTTTTCGCGCGTCATATCAAAAATGCTTGTGCAAAAGACGTCTAGACGTCTATCATAACAACTGTACAACTACACAGGTGTTCGACATGAGAAGACGACCGGGGGAAGTGCGCGATGCGATTGTCAGTGTTCTTGCAAACAAACCGCGTGGAGCAAGTCTTGCGGAAATTGAAAATGCCGTAAATGGATTGATCGGGGCATCATCATCATCGTCCGTTCGCTCCTATCTGCGACTAAATACGCCGACGATTTTTGCCCGCACGGAACGCGCACAGTACGTATTGCGCGAGCTTTTCGAACAAGAGGTTCCTCGCCACCCTCATCAGCGTGCCGGCACCTGGCGCACGTTTGAGTTTGGGAATGCAACACTCCAGCGTGCGGATTGCATTGACTGGCTTGCGAGCCGAACGCCCAATTCGGTGCAAGCAGTTGTGACCGACCCGCCGTATGGGCTTTTCGAGTACTCCGAAGAGCAAAAGGCGAAACTTAGAAACGGAAAGGGTGGCGTATGGAGAATTCCCCCGTCCTTTGATGGATCTTTGCGGTCGCCTCTTCCCAGGTTTACTGTATTGAAGACTTCTGATCTGCAGGCGTTGGATGATTTTTTCTTTCGCTGGGCTTCAATTTTGATAAAAGTGATTGTGCCCGGAGCGAACGTGGTGGTTGCAAGCAACCCCTTGCTTTCATATTTGGTATCGGGAGCGCTTGCGCGTGCCGGTCTAGAGCGGCGTGGAGAGATAGCCAGGCTTGTGATGACGATGCGCGGCGGTGACCGGCCAAAGGACGCTCATCACGAGTTCAGTGAAGTGAGCGTAATGCCCCGGTCCATGTGGGAGCCGTGGTTGGTTTTTCGTCGCCCAGTCGAAGGACGCGTACAAGACAATTTGAGGAAATGGGGAACAGGCGGATTTCGCCGCCCATCCGATGAGAAGCCTTTCGGCGATGTCATTGTGTCCGCACCGACAAGAACAGCGGAACGCGCTCTTGCACCACACCCCAGCCTCAAGCCCCAGGCGTTCATGAGACAACTGGTTCGAGGTGTGTTGCCGCTTGGGCAAGGAGTTGTTCTGGACCCGTTCGCTGGTGCAGGTTCAACTTTGGCGGCTGCGGAGTCGGTCGGCTATTCGAGTATTGGGGTTGAAAAGGACGACGAATATTTTCAGCTCGCGACCAATGCGATTCCGAAACTCGCGAAGTTGAAGATTGGTTAACTTGCCAGGTAAACCCAACTTTCTCGAAGTTTCTTGATGCCGTTTGCATGCAGAGTAGCCGTTCTGGTTCCGAGCTCGCCACGTGCATTCTTTCGAAAGTCTTCCACCGTTACGTGTCCCAAGTAGATTTCCTTGAACGTCATTGCTCGCCGTTGATTGGCAGGCTCGGATTCTGTGTCAACCTGATATACGAAAACGCACATCCACTGGTCGCGTGCGCCATGAGTATCGACCGCTCCCCCGGGCTTACGCGTGGTCTTGATTTCCACGCCATCGGAACCAGCCTTCGCCTTATTGTCTGAATAGACACCCATGACAACAAGGTCCGGATGTCCATTGAAGTACTTGTTTTCAGTAAGTGCGCGCGAATGCCTTGCAAGACTTGCGGTAAGCATGTCGGACAGCAACCCTGACATGATTGCCGGGCGAAGCATATCGTCTAAACGCTCCAAGCCTCGGCTAACTAGACCTTGGTTTACGTCAAAGAAAAAGTCGTAGACATCTTGCATTGCCAGCTGAAAGTCTTCTCGTCTTAATTCGTATGGCAACGACAGTTCATTTTTGAACTTTGACATGTCAACGAGATTTCTATCGATTTTCATGAATAACTCCAACCCGAATGTGACCAAGGTACGTTGTTTTTTGAAGCAGAAAGCGCAGGTATGTTTTCTCAGCACTGCCCGGTATAAAACCTCCGCGGGCACACCGCCTCGTAGCGGTCATTGCCGCCGATTTCCACCTGTTCGCCTTCGGTCACGCGATTGCCGTCCGCATCGAGGCGCACGTTCATGGTGGCCTTGCGGCCGCAGCGGCAGATAGTCTTCATTTCTTCCAGATCGTCGGCCAGCGTCAGCAGCGCCTTCGAGCCGGGAAACGGCTGGCCGAGAAAATCGCTGCGCAGGCCGTAGCAGATCACCGGCGTTCCGCGAGTGTGCGCCAGTTCGTGCAACTGCACCACCTGTGCCTCGGTCATGAATTGCGCCTCGTCGATCAGGATGCAGGAGGGCAGGGCGCGGGTCTTGTACAGTTCGGCGAAATTTGTTTGCGCGGAAAATACCTCGGATTTACGCTCCACGCCCAGGCGCGAGACGATGCGTCCTTCGCCATAGCGGTCATCGATGACCGCCGTGAACAAATTGACGGACTGGCCGCGCTCCTCGTAGTTGTAGGCGACCTGCTGCAGGGAAGTGGATTTGCCGGCATTCATGGCGGCGAAGCGAAAATAGAGTTTGGCCAATGCGGGCTCCCGATTGCGATTGGCCGACAGTATAACTTTGGATCATCGATGCGCTGACCGGAACGCAGGATCGGCCACGAGTCGGCTATATTGTCGGCTGCGAATCGCGCCGTTGGCCGAATCACCACAGGGCTGGCAAGCCCATTCTCGGGAGAAAGAAATAATGCGTCGAAACTGGATCAAGAAACTGGCGCTGGCGGCGCTGCTATCGATGGGCATCATGTCCGGGCTGGTGCTGGCGGCGACGGTCGAGTCGCCCAAGCCGGCGCCGGCCAATCCCGCCGACACTTCGGTCGCGAAGGCGGACCCGGCCGCGCCGGTGCAACAGCTCTTCATCGTCCACCTCACCACCGGGCCGGGCTGGGCCAAGGACAAGGCGCCGAATGATCAGGCGGGCTTTCGCGAGCATTCGCAAAATCTGTCGCGCATGCGTGCCGAGGGATCGCTGATCCTGGGGGGGCGCTACAAGGACTCCGCCGCCGACAAGGGCATGCTGGTGGTGCGCGCGGTCGATCTGGACGCGGTCACCGCTCAATTTGCCAAGGACCCGATGATTCGCGACCGGCAATTCGTGCTCGATGTGGCCGACCTGCAGCTGTTCTATGACGGCTTCGTCTCGCGGCCGCCGAAATCCTCGGCCACGCTGGATTCGCCGCTCAAGGACCTGGGCTGGCTGGCGGGCTGCTGGTCCGGACGCACCGGCAAGATCGAGTTCCGCGAGCACTGGATGCGTGACACCGGCGGCATGATGCTGGGCATGGCGCGCAATGTCATGGACGGCAAGGCGGTGTCGCATGAATCGATGCGCATCGAAGCCGACGCGAGTGGCACGGCGGTTTACATCGCCAAACCGTCGGGCCAGATCGAGGCGTCGTTCAAGGCGATCAAGCGTGAGCCGAACTTCATCGTGTTCGAAAATGCCAAGCACGATTTTCCGCAACGGATCCGTTACCACTTCAAGACGGATGGAACGTTGCATGCGCGCATCGAAGGCCTGAAGGACGGCAAGGAAGCCGGGGTGGATTTCATGATGCGGCGCGCGGGCTGCGAATAAGGGCAAGGGACCAATGGCACTGCGTTTAGCACTTTGGACAAATGCTTGACCGCAATCTGGTTTCCGGCGCCAGTTTCAAATTTGTCGCCCCGGCGAAGGCCGGGGTCCAATTTTGTCTGGAGTGCGACGCATCG
>JANNGY010000256.1:0-1605 GCA_031404095.1 Betaproteobacteria bacterium
GGTTTCGGCCAACGCTTTCGCGCAGCCGCGCGAGACTCACTTCAATCACAAGCGTGCCGATTGGCTGACCATCGAGCCATACCGGGTGCACCACTCCTGTTTCTGCCAAAAACTCTTCGCTAAACACTTCGTTACCAATGGATCGGTACTGCGCGAGTTCGTGGCGGCCTTGATATTCCCGTTGTATTTCCCTGATGCCTTGCTCCCGGTTGTTGTTGTCCCGGAAATACTCGGCAAACAGTTCGCCACGGACCGTAAACAATCCCGCGACCAGCACATCGGGATGGGCCCGAAGAGCGGAGAGATTTTCCGCGGCAGCCTTCCGGTCACCAAAACTCAGTGCGGCGGCACTATTGACGCCAACGACTTGTGCCAGTGTTTCCAGTTCCCGGGCAATGGCACGGCGGGCCTCGAGTGCGTTGCTGATGAAGAAGGCAACTGTCGCGAGCGCGAGCACGGCCAGCACGGTCAGCATCATCATCAACATCAACCGGCGCCGCACGGAAGTTGCGAAATGGTCGCGCAACAGGCCGATCATGTCTATGTCACCTTCCGGGCGAGGCGCAGCAGCCGGGAGCTGATGTCGAGCCCCGTGCGGCGTGCTTCGGTCAGATTGATGTCGAGCACCGGACGGCGCGCATCCAGCGTCAATACGACATGCGTCTGGACAAGGGTGAGCACCTCACTCTCGGCCACGATCAAGGTGGCGGAACCCGACGCCGCCTGCGCGAATTCGACGGCACGGCGCTCGTTGCCGGCGGGGATGAATAGAATTTTGCATTGCCGCCCCGGCACGGCATCGGGAGTCGCGAGGCGTACAGTTTCGATGGCACGGCCCTTGACCATGCGGCCTTCCGTTGCCAGCACCGCATCGGCGGTCTCGCCGCGCCCGGCGACACAGAGGCGCAATCCGCCCGAGACGTCAGGCCATTCAACGAACAGAAAAAAATTGGCGACGATCGCCGCCTTCAGGACTGCCTCGGAAACGTCTTCCTGCGCGCTAACCCCGACTGCACCGCCCGCCAGAATACCAACCAGCAGCGGTGCAACGATGCGCGTGCGGACGCGGCGCTGTGCGTCGCGAAATGACCATCCAGACATCATAACTGCGCACGTAACCACAGCAGAATCTGGCGCCGGTCCTGCTGCATGGCGTTGAACGGATACCCCGAACCGGGAACCGGATTCAGGATGGTCGAGTTGAACAGGTTGTAGATGCCCGCGCCAAATTCCAGCCCCTTCATGAGGTGGACTCTGCTTAATACCAGATTGGCGCTATCGCTGCCGGGCACCGTGTCCGAGTCCCCCAGACGGCGCGAAATGCCCTGCATGTCCAGGGCAATGGTGGTTCCGCTTGATGAGATCGGCACGGAAAAGCGCAATTTGAGCAGACGCGAAGGCGAGTTGGCCGAACGGCTTGCCGTTTGCAATTCTTGCGCGCCCTGCAGTGAGACACTCATTTGAAACGCGGCCCCATTGGCCCAGCGATGCCTGACCTCGGCATCCACCCCTTTGCCGCGTACCCCGGCACAGAGGTCCGCGTCCGAGAGGCCGGGGTTGTCTACCGCGAGCGTGTAGAGGCGGTCGCGCAGGAGGGATTTCGCG
>JANNGY010000257.1:0-2086 GCA_031404095.1 Betaproteobacteria bacterium
TCCAGCGAATGATGCCGGTTGCACACCGCCGTTTGCGCC
Organism: Betaproteobacteria bacterium; assembly: GCA_031404095.1. Lineage (GTDB taxonomy): Bacteria > Pseudomonadota > Gammaproteobacteria > Burkholderiales > Usitatibacteraceae > UKL13-2. The sequence goes on from JANNGY010000257.1 coordinate 40, forward strand.
ATTTGCGTGATCAGCGCCTGGGTGTAACGCAGCAGCAGGTGCATGATGGGCGGGTCGTTGAACTCTGACTTCATCACTTGCGCCTTCAACCGATAGCCCTGCCCGGCGCTCTGCACGACGGCGTGGCTGGGGGTGGATTCGCCGCCCATGAAGAGCGCTATACCGACGATACCCTCGTTGCCGACAACCGCAATTTCCGCCGACGCGCCGTTTTCCATCACATACAGCAACGAGACGATGGCGGTGGTCGGAAAGTAGACATGCTTCAACGCGCGCCCCGGCTGATACAACACCTGGCCCAGCGGCAACTCGACGGGCTCGAGTTGCGGCTGCCAGCGCTGCCACTCTTCGTCCGGCAGCGCGGCGAGGAGATGATTCAACTTTGGGCCCGGCGAGATGTTCATCACGGAACACAACGGTGACATTGATGGCTGAAAAGTATACGCCGGCGTAGAAAACGTGCACGATTCTGTGGTGCTCTGGATTGCTCGGAAAATCGCCCGTCCTTTGCCCTGGATCAATACGAATACACGGTCATCATGGCAAGGTTTCATCAGGCTGCAACCGCAATTTGATTGGAGGCCCCAATGCCGTCGCCATTGTCAAAGAACTGGTGGAACTTTGTAGGTTCACTATTCTGGGCGATATCAGCGGTGTACTCCGTGCAGGCGGCGGTGCCAGGTGAGTGTCCTCAGCCGCGTTTTACCGGCAAGGCGCCGGACGAATACTACTCGCGGTCCATTCCGCCCTCGTCAACGGCCGCGAACCCCAAGGCAGTCGAAGCGATTTTCATGGGTGAGTCAGGCTCGGCAAATTGCGCCGTTTGTCACGGCAAGAACGGTAACGGCAAAGGGGTTATCGCCAGCCAGTTCGACCCGCCACCGCGAAATTTTTCATGCGCCAGGACGATTGGCAACGTACCGGATGGGCAACTATTCTGGATCATCCGTTTTGGGTCGCCCGGGACGGCGATGCCGCCACATCCGGCGCTCAAGGATGAGCAGGTCTGGCAACTGGTTTCGTACCTGAGGCAACTGGCGAAGTGATTTTCCGCGCGAGTTCGACGCGCAATCGATCTCGCCGCTCCCGCGCAGTGGTCCGGATTCTCGCCTGCCCTTACCGGCGCGGCGCCTCGTTCAGCGCGGCCCAGAACTCGCCCTGTTTGCGCGTGGCTTCCAGCACCGCGACGACCTGGTCCGAACCGTTGTGGAAGTCGGGATAGCGCAGCACCAGGCGAATCCGGTCCGGGTTCGCCACCATGAATTCCTTGACCCGCGGCTTAAACGCCGCGCAGGTCTCGCAGGCAGGATCGAAGAACTCCACCACCACCGGTGCCGACAGCCGATCACCTTGGGACCTCGCGATTTCTCCCGCCCGTCGGCCTGATCCAGGGGAGACTGTGCGGCGTCGATGCCTACCAGGCCTGAGGCTGAATCTGCGTCACACGTCCGCCCGGTAGCTGTACCGTCCCCGCCGTCGGCGAAGAGAAGGCAAACGTAATACCGCCATCATTGCCCATCGATGTGGGCTTTTGATAGGCGCAGGTCGCGCATTGTCCGCCGCGATATTTGTCCAGGGTACCCGTCGCCGCCACGCCGCCATTCATGTTGGAAAGTGATCCGATGGCGACATACCAGAGCGGGTCGCCGGCCGCGGTATAGCTGTACATGGTGACCACCAGCACGCCGTGTTGCACCTGGATGTTATAGCCCCTGCCCGATTCACCGTGGTTCCACCACAAGCCGGTGGCCGGCGTGAACGCCAGCGGCGCCGCGCCGCTGCCTGGCTGACCAATGTAGCCGGGAATGGTGTAGCCGGTCAGCATGGCCGTGACGGTTCCATCGTTCATCATGACCATGCCGACACCGGGCGCGTACCATACGTCGCGGACATTGCCCGAGCCGCGCTGCTCGCGCACGTGGAGCGCATTGGCAAACGTGCCGGCCGGCGTCGTCACCGTTTCGAGGGCATTGGCCTGATAGCGGCTCATGTAGTTCTGCCCTCCCATCATGCTGCCCGTACCCATCACGCTCTTTCGCGCCGCCGA
>JANNGY010000258.1:0-2195 GCA_031404095.1 Betaproteobacteria bacterium
ATGCGTCACCTGCATCTCTTCGCCGGGGCCGAGGTTCACTTCCGTGACGAAGGGCGGATACCTGCCATTTCGCACCTCGAGCGTATGCGCACCGGCGGCAATTTGCAGCCGGGTTATCGCAGGCGCCCTGCCTTTCAATACGCCATCGACGTAAATTTCACCATGTGGGCGGATGTCGAATACAAGCAATGCGGGCAGGCGGGAGGCCGCCAGGCCCTGAAGCGCGGATCGCGCGACGACACCCGACGCCAGAATTGCCACGCAAGCGAGCGCAGCGAATGCAATATGCCAGCGGGAGCGCCAGCGCTGCGCCGCAGGGTCTAGGGAAAACAGTTCGTGGGCGCGAACGCCGGCATCGGTGAAAGTGCCGGCGCCTTGCATCCTGGCGGCATGATCGGGCGCATATTGCGCAAGCGTATCGCGGAACGAACGGGAAACCAGAAGACTGCCGGCGGATGCGAAGCCGGCAATGCTAACGGCCGCGTCGATGCCATCGCCTATCAGCCGTGAATCATTGCGTTCCCCGGCTTTCAGCATGACCGGGCCGTGATTGAGCCCGACCGCAAACAGATTGCCGGCCGGTGCCGAAAGCGCATGTTGAGCTGCCAGCAGCGCGGTGAGCGGGTTGGACAGGACCACGATGGCGGCGGCATCCGGTGCATCCAGCACAACCCGCTCCCCTTCGTCAAGCGGCGTCAAGGCGGCAGCGATCGTATTTTCCAGCTCGGCGCGAAGTCTCGCCTGCTCAGCGACAGGCTGGCGTTCAAATCCGGGAATCCCGAGATAAATCACACTGGCCAGCGGGCTGGACGAATCAGTTTCACTACTCATGCGATCCCTGGTCTCATTGTTGCCCGGAATTGTACCCGAGCTTAACACCGAGACCTTGTTGCGCCGCCTGCCCATGCCGATGCCGACGCGACACAACGAATGTGCTTCCGTGCCATCTGGAGTGGAAACTCGTGCGCGATTCTCCAAGGGAAATTCGCGTCTTGATTCATTGAATCAGCAAAAAAGCATCGATTCGATGCGCGACTTCACGCGATGAACCGGGGACTCGGGTCCGATGGCGCCACTTTGGGAAGCGACACGTCAGAGTCCCCTCGATTGCCGGGAATTTTGCGACAAGACTACCGCTTCACCAGCCCAACCCGCCCGGATAGTGAAGAACACAGATTGTCGCGGCCGGTAAATCTTCCGGTAATGCCCGACGGGTTTGCCTCAATTTCGACCATCTCATAGGAACCCGAGCGGCCGGGACAGGTAAATGTGCCGGACGACGACCCCATGCGGCCACTCTGACGATAGTCACCAGTGTACCGGCAGATCACCCCATTTTCATTCGCCGTCATCGCAAGTGTGGTCGCGCTGTTGTCGATGAATATTCCCAGGACTCTTTCCGCCGTGGTGTCATTGGCCGGATTGCTGCAACCGGAGAAAGTTTCCCGAAAGATGCCGGCATAGTTTCCGGTCAGGTTGTTCAGCCGGAAGGTCTGGCGCGTGACTTGCTTGTTCACAAACACGCCATCGACACTGTAGGTCAGGGTCGCGGTTTCGATGAACGCGGTGAAAGTCGCGGTGCCAACTTCCCGGACGTTGACCGCCGAGGGATTGAAGAACGTTCCCAGCCACGGTCCCGTGGTCTGGTACATCGGCCCGGAAAAGATCAGCGCGCCGCTGCCGGTCTGGCCGACAAAGGCCGCCGATGCGGTATAAAAGGTCGCGCGATTGTCCGGGGCATAGACGAAGAAAGTCAGAAAGACCACCTCGTGTTGATGGGTGGCGGTAACGCCCCAGCCTGATTCACCCGCGTTCCACCACAGGTCCGTCAGATCCGTGGTGAAGGTGTTCGCGAAAGCAAATGGCGAACTTAGCCAAAGTGCAAGCAGGCATGCAGCATATTTCTTCATTTAAACCTCCCATATTTGTGTCACCGGCCACGGTGGCCCAGTGTTGTCTTTCACTGGCTGTAGTGTTGGCTGAATGTGTTCGCCCGCCAATTGCCCGGCTGCTCGAAACGCTGTAGGACAAAGCGGATACTCGGCGTCGGAAAACGGGAATAGCGCCGCGATACGACCCTTGCCGTAAGTTGTCGCTGCGAATGTGTGAATTTGACACCACGAGCTGTGGAATCCTGGCGATGCCGCCCGCGCCGGCCACACCGACGCGGGCGGCAGGATCCGAATGCGGCAGCG
>JANNGY010000259.1:0-10526 GCA_031404095.1 Betaproteobacteria bacterium
CGCTTTCGATCCACTCGTCCGGCTCGGAATACAGGGTGGGGGTATCAACGATTTTTCGCACCCGCCCCGCATCGCCGATCAGCGTCTGGATTGAATGGCACAGATGCACGTGGTCGATGTCCGGCACGGTGCGCACATCCACCGTGAGCTTCACCGAATCCGGCACCGAATTGGTGTTAAGCCCGCCGTGGATGGTGCCGATATTCATGGTCGGCTTGCCCATGACGTGATGGAAATCGATGCCGCACTGGTGCTGCCAGTCGAAATGTTCGAGTTTTTCGATCACCTTGCCCATCTTCAGGATCGCATTCTCGCCCTGCTCCGGCATCGAGCCATGCGCGGTCTTGCCTTTGGTTTCGATTTCCACCCACATCAAACCCTTGTGGCCGATGTAGGGATAGTTGGCGGTCGGCTCGGCGACGACGATGGCGCCGGCGCGGTCCAGCAATTTTTCTTCCGCCAGGTATTTGGCGCCTTCGCAGCCGACCTCTTCGGAGGCGGTCAGCACCAGCACAATGCCGGGCGCATTTTTCAGGAAGGGTGCGAGTTTGATGGCCGCGACCACAAAGGCGGCGATACCGCTCTTCATGTCGGTCGAGCCGCGCCCATACAGGCGGTCGCCATCGGTTTCGCCGGCGAACGGATCCCTCGACCACGCCGCGACTCCCAGGGGGACGATATCGATGTGCCCGGTGAAGCAGATCGGCGGTTTTTCCTGGCGCCCGCCAATGGTGGCGACCACGCTGGTACGCGCGTCGGCAAACTCGTGATACTTCACCTCGAACCCGGCCGCCTCCAGCAACTGGCCTAGATGGCGTGCGCAATCGCGTTCCATGCCCGGCGGGTTGATGGTGTTGAAATGCAGCAGCTCGCGCGTCAGCGCGAGCGGGACGACGTTCCTGGCGCCTGGGGCACTCACAATTCGGTGGCACTCCGGGCGAGGCTCTTGCGTCTACTCTTCTGTCGCATCCAGTGGTTCATTGCTTCCACCGCCACCGAGAAACCTAACGCGAAGTACAGGTAGCCCTTGGGAATCTTCATGCCGAAACCGTCGGCAATCAGGAACACACCGATCAGCAGCAGGAACGACAGCGCCAGCATCTTGATGGTCGGGTGTGAAGACACGAAATCGGACAGCGGGCCCGAGGCCACCAGCATGATGATCATGGCGATCACCACCGCCAGCACCATCACCCACAGTGTGTCGGCCATGCCGACCGCGGTGATGACGGAATCGAGCGAGAAGATGATGTCGATGATGGCCACCTGAACGACGGTGTAGCCGAAGGCGGCATAGACTTTGGCCGTTTCCTGTCCATCAGCCTTCGCGGCGGCGGCATCGGCCTCGCCTTCCACGGTTTCGTGGATTTCAAGTACCGCCTTCACCAGCAGGAACAAACCGCCGCCGATCAGGATCAGGTCCCGCCATGAAAAATCGTGCCCTATCACTGTAAACAGCGGCGCCGTCAGTTTCACGATCCAGGCAATTGTCGCCAGCAGCAGCAAGCGGGTGCCGAGCGCCAGCGACAGGCCGATCTTGCGGCCCAGCTGGCGCTGATGCGGCGGCAGCCGGTTGGTGAGAATTGCGAGGAAGACAATATTGTCGATGCCGAGCACGATTTCCAACGCCGACAGCGTGATCAGCGAAAGCCAGATTTGCGGGTTGGACACCCACTCGAAAGTAAAGAATTCCATTTTTTTTAGCCGCTTGAACTACGTTGACGAAGAGAGCATCTTACCAAATGTGATGTTTGCTTTCGGGGGCTAGAATGAAGAAACCGTTGCAACTTTTGATGGTCGCGCTGGTCGCCCTTGTTCTGGTGGCTTGCGCGCAAAACGGCACCGGCATGTACCGGCCCGACTTGAACGACGACATCATTGCGTGCGTCGCCATCGGCCAGAGCGAACAGGAGGTCACCACCCTGCTCGGCAACCCCTACCAGCGCATCCGGTTCGACAATCTGAAATCGACGGCCTGGGATTATCGTTATCTGGATACCTGGGGATACTGGGTGGATTTCAGCGTGATGATGGGCGATGACGGGCGGGTGGTGGCCAAGCACTCGCGGCGGCTTGAACCCAGCGATCGGCGCTGATCTGGCAAGGTCTGAAATCCTGTCATTCGCGCGAAAACTCTAGCGCTGGCGCGGCATTCCAGCCTTTTCGGCTGGAGAATGGCTACTGTATTGGAGGTTGGTCGCCAGTTTGCCCAAAACCTGACGGTTGTTCGGGCAATAGCCCCAGCAACACGAGTTGTTGCCGTGCCGCCGCTGCGCCTTCAACCCGGTAGGCATTCAATCCCATTTCCCGGGCCATGGCGACGTTCAGCGGGCTGTCGTCGAAAAACACGGCTTCCGCCGGCGCGATATCCATGTTGCCAAGCACATGCTCGAAGTAGTTGCGGTCGGGCTTGATACGGCCGATCTGGAAAGAGGCAAAGACGTGATGCATGTGCGGCAGCACGCCGAATGCCTCGATCACCGGCCAATGTAGCGCGCTGGTATTGGTCACGAGTGCCGTGGTGTGGCGCGCCGCGACATCGCGAATCAATTCATGGGTTTCGGCGAACGGGCCGACGATCCAGTCGCGAAATCCGGCGAGGAATTCCGCCGGCGCCACCGAAAGGCCCAGTTCGGCGACGATCTGGCCGGAAAACTGCGCGGCCGATATCTTGCCGGTTTCATGCGCGCGCACGGCGGGAGAGCGGCTCCAGCACGCCCACATTTCCTCCCGGCTCAGGCGATGGCCCACCAGCGGCAACAGATGCGCCTCGGCGCGCAATTCGGCCAGCACGCCGCCGAAGTCAAACAGGACGGCCTTGATGCCTGACAGGTTCATGCGGCGATTCAACGCGTCAGCATGACCAGGGCTTCGCGGTATTTGTCGCTGGTCCGTTGCGCGATTTCCGCGGGAACTGGCGGCGCAGGCGGCTTGCGATTGAAGCCGATCTCGTCCAGCCAGTTGCGAATGTACTGCTTGTCGAAACTCTCCGGCGATTCGCCGACCTTGTAGGTGGCCAGCGGCCAGAATCTCGACGAGTCCGGCGTCAAGGCCTCGTCGATCAGATGCAGGGTGCCGCCCTCGTCGAGGCCGAATTCAAACTTGGTGTCGGCGATGATGATGCCCTGGTTGAGCGCATAGTCGGCCGCTTCCGTATAGAGACGTATCGCCACCGCGCGCACTTCGGCAGCGCGCTCGGCACCGATGATTTTTTCGCAGGTGGCGAAATCGATATTCTCGTCGTGCTCGCCGGCGGCAGCCTTGGTCGCCGGCGTGAATATCGGCTGCGGCAGTTTCGAGGCGCGCTGCAAGCCCGCCGGCAGCGCGATGCCGCATACCGATTGCGATTGCCGGTACTCCTTCCAGCCCGAGCCTTCGAGATAACCTCGCACCACCGCTTCGATTGGCAGCACGCGGTATTTGTTGACCACGATCGCGCGGCCCCGCACCTGGTCGCGTTCGTCCGGCGCCACCACTGTCTCGGGATCGATGCCGGTCAACTGGTTGGGCACGATGTGTTTCAGTTTTTCAAACCAGAAGCTGGCCAGCGCGACCAGGATCTCGCCCTTGTGCGGAATCGGCGTCGGCAGGATCACGTCGTAGGCGGAGAGGCGATCGCTGGCGACCAGCAGCAGCTTGTCGGCGCCGACGGCATAGATGTCGCGCACTTTGCCGCGGGCGACGAGGGGAAGGGAGCGGATGGAAGATTGGTACACGCAATACCTCGCTAAACAAAGAACGCCGCAATCAGCGTAAACAGGATGACCAGCACCAGCAGGACCGGATAGAAGAAGGCGATGAACGCGTAGCGCAGGGCCGTGGTCCAGCCGCGGCCGCCAAACACGTGGCGCATCGCCAGCCAGAAGTAGAACAGGCCGCCGATGACCAGAAGGCCAGTGAACGATTCGTTGACCAGGGCGATGACCAGCAGCAGCAAAAAGGCGAATGCGTTGACATGAAGCGCATAGACCAGATGACTGCCATAGGTCAGGCGCCGGTTGAGGTACAGGACCCGGGTGATCAGTGCGAATACCGGCAGCAGGACAAACATCGCATACGGCGCCAGCGAGACCATGCGATCACGCACCTGCCGCCCGACCTCGGCGATGGTCTGGTCGTGGTACTTGGCTGCGAGATAGGACTTGAGTCTGCTGCACAGGTCGGTCGCGAGCTCGCACTCGATATGCGAGACAAACGGTTTTCGAGCCGTGCTCTCGTCAATGGACTTGACAGTCGGCGGCGGGGGCCTGCCAATGGTGACGGATGGCGCCATGCGAGGACTGCCCGCAGGTTGTTCCGGCTTTGCGGAAAACACCACGAAATCCTTTCCCTTGTCGTCAAACAGCGGATTGCCGGCGCTGAAGACTTTGACCACGAGGAAAAACACGATGCTGGCGGTGAAGTAAAGCCGCACGGGCTGCACGTAGCTGGTTTTCTGCCCGGCGAGGTAGCGCCGGGTAAGTTCACCCGGTTGAAACAGCAACAGGCCGAGCGTGCGCACCGGCCGGCTGTCCGGCGACACATAGTCGGTCATCAGTTTGCGGAAGAATCCAGCGGCTGTCGATGGCGGCTCCGCCGTCGCCTGCCCGCAATTCGGGCAATATGCCCCCGGCGTGGCGCCGAGCGGAAGGCGGCAGTTGCGGCAGTGGAGAAACAGGTCGAGCGGCATGGCAGCTTGCGTCCGTGTCCGCTGTCAGGCGAAACCGTTACTTCACTACCTGCATCAATTCGCCTTTTGCGTATTTCTCCGCCATCTTCGTCAGAGTAATGGCCTTGATCTTTGAGCCATTCCCGGCACAGCCGAATTGCTGAAAGCGTTGCTTGCAGATTTCCTTGGCCGCGGCGCGCGCCGGCTTCAGGTAATCGCGCGGATCGAAAGCCGCCTTGTTCTCGTTCATAAACTTGCGGATGGCAGCCGTCATGGCGAGACGGATGTCGGTATCGATGTTGATCTTGCGCACGCCGTGCTTGATGCCTTCCTGGATTTCCTCGACCGGCACGCCATAGGTTTCCTTCATCTCGCCGCCATTGTCGCGGATGATTTTCAGCTGGTCTTGCGGCACCGACGAGGAACCATGCATCACCAGGTGGGTATTGGGAATGCGCGCGTGGATCTGTTTGATGCGGTCGATGGCCAGGATGTCGCCGGTCGGTTTGCGGGTGAATTTGTAAGCGCCATGCGAGGTGCCGATGGCGATGGCGAGGGCATCGACACCGGTTTTCTTGACGAAATCGGCGGCTTCATCGGGGTCGGTCAACAACTGATCGCGAGTCATGGTCGACTCGGTGCCGTGGCCGTCCTCCTTGTCGCCGCGCATCGTCTCCAGCGAACCCAGGCAGCCCAACTCGCCCTCCACCGACACGCCGATCATGTGCGCCATATCCACCACCTTACGCGTGACATCGACGTTGTAGTCGTAGCTGGCAATGGTCTTGCCGTCGGCCTGCAGCGATCCATCCATCATCACGCTGGAAAACCCCAGGCGCATCGCCTGCTGGCAAATGGCCGGGCTCTGGCCGTGATCCTGATGCATCGAAATCGGCACGTTGGGATAGGTGTCGACCGCCGCCTCGATCAGGTATTTGAGAAACGTCTCGCCGGCATATTTGCGGGCGCCGGCCGAGGCCTGCATGATCACCGGGCTGTCGGTCTCGGCGGCGGCCTCCATGATCGCCTGCACCTGCTCCAGGTTGTTCACATTGAAGGCGGGAACGCCATAGCCATTTTCAGCGGCGTGGTCGAGCAGTTGGCGCATGGATACGAGGGGCATGACAATCTCCTGAGGGGCGGTGTGGGCAATGCAGGGCCTGCCGCATCGAACAGCAGGTCATGGGAATCATCAATTTTACCGTGATGGCGGAGCCCGGTCACCAAGGATCCGCCGGCAAGCCGCGGCATCACCGCAATTATTTTTTGTTTTTCCGGGCCAGCATCAGGTCGATCACCGGCGGGGCCTCCTGGACCACGATCAGCTGTTTGCCGTCCGGACTGGCGGCAAGGCTGGTGCCGGCGCCGCTGGGGGCGAAGTCGTGATGGTCGGTGCGGCCGGTGGCCAGATCGTGGCGCAGGAGCGCCCGCTGTCCCGCTGGATCCGGGCCGAGATACCAGATCGCGTCCTTCGCCAGCGTCCAGTCGAAGCGATTGTCGTCGTTGAGATCGATCTTGAGCGGCGTGCAACGCAGCGTGTCGAGTTCGCAGCCTGTGGCGCCGGTGAGCTGCGGCAGGGTATAGACCAGCGCGTTGCCGGTGAGCGCAAACTCGCTGACCAGCGGCAGGGCGAGGCGCTTCTGTTCACTGCCACCCGCCGCGATGCGCACCAGGCGCATCGCGTAACCGACGATTTCGCCGATCAGCAAATCGCCGCCGGCCAGTTCATGAACGGCGTTGACGCTGTCACCCGCGCGGGTGAGAACCTCATGGCGCCCGGATTCCACCTCGATGCGCACCGCCTGCTGCTGCGCGGGCCGGCTGTCGGTGACGGCGATGCGCACGGCCAGAATATGGCGGCCGTCGGGCGACCAATGCGGCCGGATATAGCGAAAGCCCGCGGGCAAGGGCAGGCGGCGCGCGTCCGCACCGAGGGTGCCGACAAAAATGCCTTCGGCGCCATCGCGATTAGAAATGAACACGACACGCTTGCCGTCGGGCGAAAACTCCGCCTGATTGGTGTAGCGGGTCGACTGCCACAGCGCCTGTCGCTTGGCGCCGGGTTCGGCTGCGCCGGTCAGCCACAGGTCGGCGCGATAAGTGGCGCTTTCGAACACGATGTCGCCATCGCGCCCGACGTCCGGATGGCGGGCGCCGCGCGCGCCGAGCAGGCGCGTCTCGCCGCTCACCAGATCGAGCTGGTTCAACGCGCGAAAGCCATGCCAGTCGGCGGCCACCACCAGCGGACCATCGCGCCCCATCCAGGCCAGGCCATAGGAGAGGCCTTCAACGCCCGTGGCGGCTTTGGCCGCATAGGGCGGAAAGGACTCGATGATCCACACGCGCTGGTGTGATTCCGAGCCGCGAAAGAACGCGATGCGCGCGCCATCGGGACTGAATCTCGGCAGCACGTCGTTGCCTTCACCGGGCTGCGGCTGTGTCAGCGCGGCGACCCGGCCGTTGCCGAGATCGAGCACCTTCAGGGCGCTTGGAAATTCGGCTTTCGCCTGTGAGGCAAACACCAGCCGGCTGCCGTCCGGCGCGAGGTCGAAGCGGCCAAGCGGGTGCTGCGCGCTATCCAGCAGCGTACGCCGGGTGTTCCCGGCAAGATCGTGCTCGACGATCTCGTCGCCGCCTGCCGAGCGGCGCCAGTAGGCGATGCGCTTTCCCGCCGGAAAAAATATCGGCGACGTGATAATCCCCGTATCTGACACCACCACGCGGCGCTCGCCGGTTTGCGTCTCGTGTATCACCACCTCGGATCGCTCGGCGGATCGGCGCACGTAAATGACCGATTGGCCGTCAGGTGCGAAACGGGGGGCGAGTTCCGCTGCAGGGTCCGAAGCGAACGCGGCGGCGGCATTGATCTGTGTGACCCAATCGCGCGCCGCCGGGGCCGCGCCCGGCGCAAGCCAGAAATAGATGGCGGCCGACGCCAGCAAGGCACCGGCTACCGTCAGGAACATTGGCCAGCGCCGTACCGCGACGGCGGCAGGCGGGATTCCTTTTTCGTTCGAAATTGGCGGTACCGCGCCCGACTCGTCCCCCGATTGTCCCGTTGCCGGTCGCGTGACAGTTGCGACCAGCCGGTAGCCCACTTTCGGCAGGGTTTCAATATAGCGCGGCACCTTGGAGTCATCGCCAAGGGCAATTCGCAGTTCGGCAATGGCGCGGGACAGCACCTCGTCATTGACGATCTTGCGCGACCAGACATCGTCGATGAGCTGTTCGCGGGTCACGGCGGCGCCGCGCGCGGCCACGAGCCGCAACAACACTTGCATGATAAGTGGGCGCAAACGTACCGTGCCTACCGGGCCGCTGATCTCGTTCGAGTCGGCATGGATTGCAAACTCCCCGACACGCAATGGCGACGAATCCGATACCGGGGGAGTCAACTGATCCGAAGGCGATGAGTTCATCCCCGGATTCTACGGTGCCGATGGTCAGATACAAGGCCCGGCATCACGCGTGATAAATGGCGGAAGGGTCGCCCGGAACCAAATAGGAAGAAAAAAGGAGAACTTTGGGCGGGTGCCGCCGGCGTGGACACGTCAAATTGCCTGACTTCATCCACACCGGGATAACAACCATGATTCGATTTGTCTTGCTTCTCCTGCTCATCCTCGCTGGCCTGCCCGCGACCGCACAAGCCCCGTGCGGGCATCGCCTGTTCGTCAGCGGCTATTTCAGCACTGTGCATGTCTATGACGCCTGTAGCGGCCAGTTCTTGCGCGAACTTGATTCCAGTACGCGTCTGGAAGGCCCGCAGGCGATACGCCTCGGGCCCGATGGCCTGATCTATGTCGTTGCCGAGCTCAAGTCGACCATTTACAAGTACCGCGCCGATACACTCGAATTTGCCGGCATCTTTGCGATCACGCCGGCGATGGCGCCGCTCAGCATCGATTTCGCCGCCGACGGCACCGCCTATGTCGCCGGCTATACCAGCAACGACGTCAAGAAATTCGATCGCAGCGGCGCCCTCATCGGCGCCGCCTTTCCCGCCCGCGCCTCCGGCATCAACGGGCCCGAGATCGGCTCGATGTTCGGCCCTGACGGCAACCTCTATGTGCCGGGATACAACTCGAACAGCATGATCAAGTTCGATCCGCGCACCGGCCTCACCAGTACTGTGGTGCCGGCGCGGGCGGGGGGAATCTCGCGGCCACGCGGATTGCTGCTGAACCCGGAGCGTACGCATTTCTTCCTGACGGCCGAAGGCTCCGGCCAGGTCATGCGTTACCGCATCGCCGACGGCGAACTGACCGAGTTCCGGCGCGGCCTGGCGGGACCGAGTTCGGCGACCTACGCGCCGGATGGAAAATTGCTGGTCGTCAGCGGCGGCGGCGTCGAGCGCCTGGATTCCGCCAGCGGCGCCAGCCTCGGCACGCTGGTGCCGGCAGGATCGGGCGGCCTGTCGGGTCCGACATTTATCACGGTGATTCCCGTCGCCACCACCGCAGCGGTCGATACGACGCAAATCGGCACGCAGTACTGGGTCGTCGGTGACGCCCGGCTCAATGGCCGCGTGCTGGACCTGGCCAGTGTCTATTCGGCCACCGGTACCGGCTTTGGCGCCAACCTCAAGTTCACTGAACTGGGGGTAAAACGCTGGGGCTCGGTGCGCATTGAGTTGCTTAGCTGCAACCGGGCACGTTTTTCATGGGCTTCCACCGGTTCCGATTCGGCCAATTTCGGCGCCGGCGAATACGAGTTGCAACGCTATTTTGCCAATGAGGCCGATGCGCGCTGCAACCTGTCCGGCGTCGACGACGCTGATAAAAGCTGGATCAGCGGGCACTGGTGGGGCGGGGACTCTCGCTCGGGCGAAGGCGTGTTCCTCGACCGCCGCAGCGACGGCACCACGTTCTTTGCCTGGTTCACCCACCGTCCGGCAGGCGGCGCGGTTGTCGACGCCAACCAGATCGGCACGCAGTACTGGGTGGTGTCGACCGCGAGCGTGAGCAATCGCGAAATCGCCTTCAACGATGTCTATTCGGCCACCGGCACGGTATTCGGCCCGAACCTCCGGTTCAGCGACCTCGCGGTCAAGCGCTGGGGATCGATACGCGTGGAATTTCTTTCCTGCCGGCGCGCCCGGTTCAGCTGGCAATCGACGGGAACCGCCAGCGCCAACTTCGGCACGGGCGAGTATGAAGTCGAGCGCTTCATGATCAACGAATCGACCGCGCGCTGCGAACAGCAGGGCGTCGACGCCGCCGACAAAAGCTGGATGAACGGACACTGGTGGGGCGGCGATGCGCGCTCGGGCGAAGGCTGGTTCCTCGACCGCAAAGCGGATGGCACGGCGTTCTTCGCCTGGTTCACGCATCGGCCAAGGTAGCCAGCATATTCAAGAAAAACTCAAGCACTGGCGCGCTTCGTGGCGGCTTTATGGCCGGAGAACCGCGTGGATGCTTGTGTTTGTCTTTTGGGAAGTTCTCGAAACCCAAATACGTCGTCATTCCAGCGAACCGCTCCAAAGGCGGCGCCGGGGTTGATAGAAGTTCCCTTTTGGAAATTTCAACTCATCCGGCCATTGAATAGTGTGAAGTACCAGCTCACAAGGTCTTTCCCCCGCGAAGGCGGGGGGTGAAGCAGGGAATTCGCGGAGCACGCTCCGCGCCTGTTGAACGCCAAGGCAATGCAGTGGATTGGCCCGAGTTCGCACCTGCTATCCAGGCACCAGACTTGGATCCCCGCCTTCGCGGGGAAGGGATTGGTTGCGGTGCGGCTTTCGCACTATTTAATGGCCGGATCAAGAGAAGTCCTCACTGGGAACTTCTAAAAACCCCTCGACTCTGACTCCCCAGTGAGTCGCGACGAAATCATGATGCTCTTTTCGGTGACGGGATTACCGCTGCCATGACCATGACCC
>JANNGY010000260.1:0-5672 GCA_031404095.1 Betaproteobacteria bacterium
GCCGCCGCCCTGCCGGAAGTGTTGTCGAAATCCTACGGCCCGCGCGAAGGGTACGCGCTGTTTGCCTATATGTTCGTGCCTTTGCTGGTGGCGATGGTTGCGGTGAGTATCAGGTTTTCGCCACGGACGGTGGTACGCACCCAGGCCGCGACACGCGACGCCTTTCGCGCCATGTCGAAGCCACTGAAAAATGCGCGCTTCAATCGCCTGCTGGTCATCTTTGTCTTCAACGGCATTGCGGCGTCCATCCCGGCCACGCTGGTCCTGTTCTTCATCGAAGACGTTATCCAGCGTCCGGACCTGTCGGCGCATTTCCTGATTGCCTACTTTGCGGCGGGGGCGCTGGGCATGCCGCTGTGGGTGTGGCTGTCCGCGCGCATCGGCAAAGGGCGCGCGTGGTGGGTGGGCATGGTCGTCTCGATTGCCGCATTCATCTCGGCGTTCCTGCTCGGGCCCGGCGATGCGACCCCGTTCATGCTGATCTGCATTCTGTCGGGATTGGGATTGGGCGCCGATTTGGCGCTGCCGCCGTCGATACTGGCTGACGTGATCGACGACGACGATCGCCAAGGCCTCGGCCGCAACGAAGGGGCCTATTTCGGGCTCTGGAATCTGGTGACCAAGATGAATCTCGCGCTGGCAGCCGGCATTGCGTTGCCGGCGCTGGCGCTGCTGGGCTACCAATCCCGGGTAACCACGGATCCGAAGGCGCTGCTGTATCTCTCGGCGGTTTATGCGCTGTTGCCCTGTGTGCTGAAAGCCATCGCGGCGCTGCTGTTGGCGATATCGCCGTTCTTCGAGTCCGCGCAGGACCATTCAATCGACCCAAGGGGAGTGACGTGATGATCAAGAGTGTCGTAATGGCGAGCCTGGTCATGCTGCTTGCCGGCTGTGCCGCCATCGCGCCGAATGACTATGCGAGGGAGACGCCGAAACTCGATCTCGCCACCTACTTCAGCGGCAAGGTGGATGGCTGGGGCGTGGTGCAGGATCGTTCCGGCAAAGTGCTGCGGCGGCTGGTGGTGGAGATCGATTGCCGGTGGAACGGCGATGAAGGCGTCCTCGATGAATCGTTCCGCTGGTCGGACGGCAAAACCGAAAAGCGCGTTTGGAAAATTCGCAAGCAGGGCGATCGCTACGTTGGCACGGCCGCCGATGTCGTCGGCAGCGCGCAAGGCGAGGCGGCCGGCAATGCCCTTCAATGGCGCTATGTCCTGAAGCTGCCGGACGATGCCGGCGGCTACGAGATGAACATGGATGACTGGATGTGGCTGGTCGATGACAAGACGCTGGCCAATCGCACCACCATGAGCAAGCTCGGCGTGACGTTTGCCGAGATTACGATTTTCTTTCGCAAACGCTGAACGCACTTGCACGGGATGAACTCGGTGAAACACGGGCAAAACACTAGCACTGGCGCGGTCTCCCGGGCAGAAAGGCCTTGATCGCCGCGCCAGTGCTTGAGTTTGATCAAGCCACCGACCACATTCGACCCCGAACAATCGCACTTACCTGTTGCTGACAGGCAATCAACCCGGAAAGACAATGTCCCTCAATCCTAAAATCACCGACTGGTCGAAAAAGCGCGTCTGGATCATTGGCGCATCGACCGGCATCGGCGCGGCGCTGGCCAGCCAATTGCATTCACTTGACGCCAGAGTGGCGGTGTCGGCGCGCAGCGCGGACAAGCTGAACGCGCTGGTTGCGCGGCTGGGTGCATTTCACGCCATGGCCCTGCCGCTCGACATCACACAAGTCGACACCATCGTGGCCGCCGAGAAGCAACTGGTGGCGGCGTGGGGCGGCTATGACCTGGTGATCTTCATGGCGGGCGATTACACGGCCATGCGCGCCTGGGAAATCGACCTCAAGGTTGCCAAGCGGATGGTGTCGGTCAACTGGGAAGGCTTCCTCAATGGCCTGTCGGTAGTGATCCCGCGTCTTTTGAATGCCAACGCCGGCGGCATCGCACTGGTATCGAGCGTCGCCGGTTACCGCGGCCTGCCGCGGAGCCTGGTATATGGCCCCACCAAGGCGGCGCTGATCAATCTTGCCGAATCGCTGTACCTCGACCTGAAGGACAAGGGGCTCGATGTCTATGTCATCTGCCCGGGATTCGTGAAGACGCCGATGACCGACCAGAATGAATTCAAGATGCCGTACCTGATCACGCCGGAGGTGGCCGCCGGGGAAATCATCAAGGGATTTCGCGACGGCGAATTCGAGATCCATTTTCCGAAGGCGTTCACGCGCCTGCTGAAGGCCTTGCGCCAACTGCCGTACTCGTTGTATTTTGCAGCCATCAAGCGATCGATTCGGCTATGACCATGCGCAGCGAGGCATTGCACCGGCTTATCCAATACTGGCAAACGCTCACGCCGGAATCAGTGGCGTCGATTGCCGACGTCTATACCGAGGATGCGAGTTTTCGCGACCCGTTCAACGATGTCAGCGGCATCGAGGCGTTGAAGCACATTTTCGCCGACATGTTCGTGCGCCTTGAGGAGCCGGTGTTCACGATCATCGAGACCATCGAGCAGGATCACGGCGCGATCCTGATCTGGGATTTCGATTTCCGCATCAAGGCCCTGAAACCCGGGCAGAAGCGCCGCATTCACGGCGCCTCGCATATCCGTTTTGCGGCTGACGGGCGCGTGCACTACCATCGCGATTACTGGGACGCGGCCGGAGAACTTTACGAGCAATTGCCGCTGGTGGGTGCGCTGATGCGCTTCCTGAAAAAACGCGTCGCCTGAGTCGGGCGGCTGCCAGGCTGACCCGCTAGGCTTTTTGCAGTATGAAAAGGTGGCCGGCAAGCGGCACGCCGTTTTCGGTGCGGATGGTCGTGTCGATGCATTTCGTCACCGCCAGCCCGTTCGCGTCCGCCAGCCGTTCCACATAGCGCGCATGGTGCGCGAATCGACCCGTCGGCAGTAACAGGCAATCCTGTTCGAGTCCCGCCGGGGTTTCGGTGGAGAACGCGAAGCATCCACCGGCGGCAAGGCGGGCCGCGACTCCTTCAAACATCTCATCGAGCCGACCCACATAAATCAGTACGTCGGTGGCGGCGATCAGGTCGAACACCTTATTCGAACCGGCAAGATAGGTCGCCAGGTCTGACTCAGTCAACACATCGTAAACGCCACGCTCGCGTGCCCGGGTGAGCATCGACGCCGACAAGTCCACGCCGTGCACGCTGGCCGCATAACGCCGCACTTCGCCGCCGAACAGGCCGGTGCCGCAGCCCAGATCCAGGACGGCCGGCAATCGCCCATGCTTTGACGGGAAGTCGGTCAGCCATGTATCCAGTTCGGCGATCAGCAGTGCCGGCACGCGATAGCCGAGCCGGCCGGTGAGGTGTTCGTCAAAGGTGGCGGCCATGCCGTCATGAAGGCGCGCTACCAGCGCGTGTGGCGTCGCGTCAGGCTGTTCGCCGCGGTACTGCGCCAGTTTGAACCGGGCGGTCGCCAGTGCCGTCGTATCGGCTGGCGCCCCCATGGCGGCGGGTCGCGCCAACAAGAGTTCGAGACAGGCGACGGCGCGCGCATCGTCGCCGACCAGATGGTGGCATTCTGCCAGATCCAGCCACGCGTCGAGGAGAGAAGGATCGCATTCGATCGCCGCGTCGAAATAGCGCGCGGCCAATGCGTGTTGGCCGCGGCGCAGATGAATCAGGCCGAGGCCATGGTGCGCATTGGCGAGGCGCGGATTGCCTTCCAGCGCGCGGCGATAGCCGGCCTCGGCCGATTCAGGCTCGGCCAACTCGACAAGGGTGTTCGCCAGGTTGACCAGGGCCTCGGGAAATTGCGGTTGATGCACGATCGCGGCTTCGAACGCCCGCCGCGCGCCGGCCCAGTCCTGCTTTTGCTGCAGCAGCACACCGAGGTTGTAATGGCCAACCGGCGTGCGCGGTTCCAGGCGCAGTGCCTCACGATAAAGCTTTTCCGCGCGGTCGAGTGCGTTCAGCTGGAAGTGGGCGAGTCCGGCCTGCAACAGCCAAGGCGCGTGGCGGCGATTGAATTTGAGGGCGAGTTCGAACTGCTCGACGGCGGCGGGCAGCGCGCCGCCGCGTTGCTCGATGATGCCCAGCCAGAAACGCAACGGGGCCTGTCGTGCCGGGTCGGCAACTGCTGCCAGGAATCGCATGCAATCGGCGCGCGCACCGGAAAGATCGCCACGTTGAAACCTGGCGGCGATGGCGTCAATCGCTGCCTGGTCTGGTGCAGCGGGCATGGTGGCAAGCTAACCCTTGGGCACGGACTCGATGTATTCGAATACCTTGACCACGCGCGAGACACCGCTGGTGGTGCGGGCCAGTTCAACGGCCGCGTCGCTTTCGGCGCGCGTCACCATGCCCATCAGGTACACCGTTCCGTTCTCGGTGACGACCTTCACATGATTGGCGGAAAACTTGCCGTTGTTGAGGAACCGCGCCTTGGTATTGGTGGTGGTGAAACTGTCATTGGTGCGGGAGGTCAACGAAGTATTGCCGGCCACGGCCAGTTCATTGGTCACGTTCTTGACGCCGACGATACCGCGCACCGCCTGCTCAACATCCTTTTTCATCTGTTCGTTGGGGACTTCGCCGGTCAGCAGTACCGACAGGTTGTAACTGGTGGTATTGACATGGGCATTGCTGAAGCGATCGGTCATGATTCCGCGCGCTTTCCACTCGATGTTCTCGTCCTCGACGTAGTTGCCGGCGGTTCGCCGGTCATCGACCATCAGGGCGGTGGCGCCGATGCCGGTCACGGCAAGGCCGAAACAGCCTTGCAACGCAAGTGCGGCCACGGCGATTAGCGGCAGGGCTAGCAGTCTCATTTGCGGGGGCATTAGATTTCTCCAAACATGAGGTTATCGATAGCATCGCAAAGGCAATGCAAGGTCAGCAGATGCACTTCCTGTATCCGCGTCGTCAACTGTGATTCGACGTTGAGCAAAACGTCGCCCGACCGCATCAGGCCGGCAATGGCTCCGCCGTCGCGTCCGGTCATGCCGACCACATGCATGCCTTTAAGATGCGCGGCATTGATCGCGGCCACGACGTTCTTTGAATTGCCGCTGGTGGAGATGGCAAACAACACATCGCCGGGCTTGCCGAGAGCGCGCACCTGTTTGGAAAAAATCTCGTCAAACGAATAATCGTTGGCGACGGCGGTGAGAATCGAACTGTCGGTGGTCAAGGCAATGGCGGCGAGCTCTGCACGCTCGCGCTCGAAGCGTCCTACCAGTTCCGCGGCGAAGTGCTGCGAATCGCCGGCCGAGCCGCCGTTGCCGCAGGATAGGATCTTGCCGCCTTGTTTCAGGCAATCGACCATCGCCTGCGCGGCGGCGGCGATGTGCGGCGTCAACGCCGCGGCGACGCGCTGCTTGGTCTCGATGCTGTCCTGGAAATGGCGGGTGATGCGGTTTTCGATATTTATCATGGCTGAATTTTACGCTTCAATGGCCGGTTTCACGCCTCGAACGCGCTGGGCAGCCATTCGACATCGTCCGCATTCAGTCCGTTCAACAACACGGCATCAAAGCGACACGGGGGAAGCTGCTTCATGCCCGCCAGATAGTGCTGGGCAGCCGCTACCACGCGCGCCTGCTTGGCCGGCGTGATACTGGCGGCGGGGCCGCCGAAATCGTTGCCCTTGCGCGATTGCCGCATGCGAACCTCGACAAAC
>JANNGY010000261.1:0-6266 GCA_031404095.1 Betaproteobacteria bacterium
GACGACCTGCTGACCAAAGTCGACCGCGCAACCATGGCGTATTCATTGGAAGCCCGCGTACCTTACCTTGACCACAAGTTTGTCGAATTTGTCGCGCAACTACAGCCAGACCTGAAGCAACGCGGCAAGACGACCAAGTACATTCTGAAAAGGCTCGCCGAAAAGTATCTGCCACACGACATCATTTATCGGCCCAAGCAAGGTTTCGTGATGCCACTCACGCAATGGCTTGATGGCGGATTGAGACTGCGCATGGAACACGCGCTTTCCTCCGACGGACTGGACAAGCGCGGACTTTTCCGAAAGGGGGCATTGGCGCGCGTGTTGAGCGAACATCGCATTGGACGGAGCAATCATGCTGGACGCCTTTGGGCACTTACCGTGTTGGAATTGTGGTTCTCACGGTATGCGCCGGATTTTTCGCTTTGATTTTCAACCGTAAGAAAGCACTTTTGCGTGTGAAATCGTAAGGGAACTTCAATAAACCTCGTCGTCCCAGCGCAGGCTGGGACCCAGTCCGTTCCAAGTTCTTGACAATACGGAGGACTGGATTCCAGCCTGCGCTGGAATGACGAGTCTTCGGAAGTTTCTAGAAGTTCCCTTAACGGAACTCAGCACTGGTGTGGCTCGCAGGCCGAAAAGGCGCCGGGAGCCGCGTGAATGTTTGAGTTCATTTCGCCCATAGATATGAACTCGGCTGTACGCATGTTTTTGGCCAGGTTCATTTTCAAGCCTTTCCACTTAGCTCAGCCGTTGGCTCCCCGTCTGCAATGCCGCCACCGCTTGCAATGCCTGTGGATTGATATTCAATTGTGCCGAGGCCAGCATTGCCTGCGCGACATCGACGCTGACGTTTGCCAGTGAACCATCGTGGCCATAGCGGTAAGCGAAATCTCCGCCGAGCGCGGCAACGTCGGTGCCATCGAGATGCGTGCCCAGCATCGAGTTCAGCGCATTCCATTTCTTGAGACGTGGATTGTCCGCGCGCGCTTCATCGAACTGAGCAACCAAGGCCTGGAAATTGAATAACTCGACCTTGTTATCCTTCAGCGTGTTGGCACCGGCAGGATCGTGGTCGCCCAGGCTATCGGCGATCATCTGCAGATTGACCAGGCTGCTGTGCGCGCTATCCGTGTACCAGTCATCGAAAACAATGGAGTCACCGTTGCCCAAGTTCAGCTTGAGATCATCACCTTGTTTGACGAGACTCAAGTCCTCGTAGCGAATGCCTCCGCCCAGGGAAAGCGTATCGCTGCCGCCATTGAGGCGGACGACGTCATCCCCATCGCCGGCATTAAACGCAAAGGAATCACTTCCGGTGCCGGACTCGATGGTGTCCCGTCCGCGACCGCCGACGAATACGTTGTCGCCATTCCCGCCCTGAATCGTATCGGCGCCTTCATTGCCAGCCAGCAAATTGTTGCCCTCACCTCCCGATAGCACGTCCGCACCGGTGCCGCCTTCGAGCACGTCATTTCCCTGCCCGCCGTCAAGCGCGTCCTGTCCGGCACCACCGTTGAGATAATCGCGCCCATGACCGCCAAATAGTTGATCGAGTCCCTCGTCGCCAAAGATGAAATCATTGTCAATGCCACCATCAAGCGTGTCACCTCCGGCGCCGCCGTGAAGCACGTCGTCACCGCTTTCCCCATTTAAAGCGTCGCTGCCGCCATTGCCATTGAGAACATCGGCATCATCGCCACCATTAAGTGTATCGGCACCGTTATCGCCGTTTAACACGTCCTGCCCACCCAATCCGTTGAGCGTGTCGCTGCCGCCCCCGCCCGACATACTGTCACGGCCCGAGCCCCCGGTGAGCACATCGTCGCGCCGCGTTCCCGTCACCGTCTGATTTGGGTCGGTCGTGGCGTCGGCGATCGTGAAGGTGAAAGTGGCACTTGCCGACGCCCCATCGCGATCCGTCGCCGTTACGACAATATCCAGTGCCGCCGGCGAATCGCGCGGCGGCGTGCCAACGAATGCCCTGCCGCCATCTGCGGTTGGCCGGAGCGCGAGCCAGGTGGGTAATGGATCTCCATTCGCTAACGTCGCGGTATAGGTCAATGCATCGCCCGAATCGGCATCGGTGAACGATCCCGCCGGGATGGCAAACAGGAATGGTTTGATTTCCTCGAGGCCGGGTGAAACTATCGGCGCGGCCGAAACGGGTGCATCATTTACGTTTTTGATCGTGAAGTCGACCAGTTGGGATACCTTCGCGCCGGCTGAGTCGGTCGCCGTCACCTTTAGTTTGAAGGCTCCAACGTCGCCATCGTCCGGCGTACCTGAAAGAACGTTGGTTTGGCCGTCGAAAGTTAGCCAGGTCGGCAAAGCGCTGCCGTCTTCATTGGTAACTGCGTAGGTAAGCGCATCCCCGGTGTCCGCATCTGCGAACGCGTCTGCCGGAATCTGCCACGCAATGACATCGCCTTCATTGATTGTCTGCGCAACAAGCGCTGAACCTGTCGGCGCGTCGTTGACGTTGGCCACGGTCAGCGCAAAGCTGGAGATAGCGGACAGTCCGCTTCTGTCGGTCGCCGTAATCTTTAACGCCAGCGCGCCGATGTCGCCATTGGCCGGCGTACCCGCAAAGGTCCGCGTCGCCGAGTCGAACTTGAGCCATTCCGGCAGGGCATCGCCATTGTCGAGCGTGGCGTTTAGGGTTAGCTCGTCGCCAGCATCTTTGTCGAAGAACGCCTGCGCGGGAACTGCAAAGCTGAAGGATTCGCCCTGTGTCGCGTGCTGATCTCCAAGCGGCACATCAATTAGCGGCGCGTCATTGGTATTGGCCACGTTGATGGCGAAGCTCTGTGAAGCCGACAATCCGCTGGCATCGGTGGCTCGCACCACGACATTGAGCGCCCCGACGTCACCGTTTTCAGGTTGACCACTGAACTTACCCGTGTTGCCATCAAATTCCAGCCAAGCCGGTAGCGCATCGCCGCTGGCAAGTGCCACCGACAAGGTGATGGTGTCGCCCGCATCCGCATCCACGAACGCGTTTGCCGGAATGCTGAACGAGAAATTCGCGCCCTCGTTGGCTTGCTGGTCTGTGAGAGTGATCGCTGTGCTGGGCGCCTCGTTGACGTTACCGACGCTAATGCGAAAAGCGGCGGGTGTGCTGGCGCCAGAAGTATCGGTCGCCGTAACTACCACGTCCATCGAGTTCACATCGTTATTGGCGGGTGTCCCGGAAAAAGCGCCGGTCAGTGCATCGAAGGCTAGCCAGTCCGGCAACGCGGTACCGCTTGCCAGGACAGCCGATAGCGTTAGCGAGTCGCCGGAATCGGCGTCCACAAACGTACTTGCCGGAATCACAAAGGCGAAGCCTTCTCCCTCGGTTGCAATCTGATCCTGAATAGCACCGACGAGCATCGGTACGTCATTCACGTTGGCGACGGTCAGGGTGAAATCCTGCGACGCGGATGTGCCCGCCAAATCGGTCGCGATGACCTTGAGCTGCAGGCTTCCCACGTCGCTATTGTGTGGAATGCCGCTCAACGAAAGTGTCTGTGCATTGAAGGTCAGCCAGTACGGCAGAGGATCGCCATTTGCCAACTGCACGCCGTAATTCAGGACATCGGCTGCATCGACATCGGTGAAGAGTCCCGACGGAAGCGCAATCAACACCGCTTGGCGTTCGTCGACCGCAAGCGAATCCATCGTCCCAGTCACCACCGGCGCGTCGTTGACATTGGCGATGTTTAGCGTCAGTACCTGGGATGCAGTGAGGCCACCGGTATCGGCGGCCGTAATCCTGATTTCGGTGTTACCCACGTCTTCATTGGCCGGCGTGCCACTGAACGTGCGCGTGTCGGCATCAAAGGAAAGCCATGATGGCAGCGGTTCGCCCGAGGCCAGGCGCGCAGAAAAACTCAGAGTAGAGCCATCCTCCTTGTCGTTGAATGTGCCATCCGGCAGAGTGTAGGAGAATGCGGCAAACTGGTTCGTCGTGGTTGACGCTAAATTCTGTCCGACTGTCGGCGCTTCGTTGCCGCCATCCCCAGCGAGGGCAAGCATTTCTCCCATCCCCAATGCGGTCCCGTCGGCGAATTTGAAGGTCTCAACACCCAGTCCCAGCGCATCGTTCGCGTCCGGCAGCACCACCTTGACACCGCGTCCATCGCCCCAGGAAATGTTCAGCGTTTCGCGGGATTTGCCTTCATGCAGATGGGTACCACGTGTGAATTGCAAATCTTCCGCGCGAATGCCCTCTTCAAAAGTGAGAACGTCCTCCGCGATGACCGTGCCGAATAGGCGCTTGAGTTTGGCGTAATCGTTTGCTGCCGGCACGTCCGCGGCTGATACGAAATTGCTGTGCACGAAGGCGCCAATTTCGCCGGTGCTCAGGCCAATGTTTAGATAGGTTTCATGATGTAAATGGTCAAATTCCTTATTGTTGCGGACCGCGCCCATCGCATCGTCAACCAAGCCATGGGCCGTCGGAAACAGCGCCAGCATGTCAGGCGATGGCGCCTGATTGTGCAGATCCTGATCCTCCGTGCCCAACAGCAACCGCATGTTGGCCTGGTTGAGTTCAAGCTCGCGGCTCGCGCTACGGGATTCGGGAGAATGCTCAATGAAGCCATAGTCAACATTCAGATTTGCCGTGCCGGCACTCGTTCCCGTGTCAAACAATGTGTCCCATCCCTGGTCGCTGCCGAACACGCGGTACTGATCGCTGCCGCGCATTCCATCAAGATAATCCGACCCCTCGCCACCGATCAGTTCATCCGCACGATCGCGGCCAAGCAATCGATCGTCGCCGGCGCCGCCAAAAACAAAATCACCCACCCCCGCGTTAGGCCCGTCAATGGCCGGATAAGTATTCGTCTGCCCCAACAAGCTTGATGCCGAACCCACAATATCGTCGCCGCTGCCGGCGTCCACCAGGACGCCGTAGCCGCCGTCATCACTCAAGTGAATTCGATTTGCCTCATCATCCGCGCGCACGTCCTTGATATCCACACGATAGTCATCGTCGTAACTGAAGTGAGGAACCTCGATCGTTTCTGTAACCGTTTCGCTTTGCGTGACGGGTGTGCGCTGGATCCTGGTGCGCGTCCTGCCGGGAATGGTGATCTGGCGCGTACCGGTCAGGATGGCTACGTCATCGCCTGAGTCGCTGGTGTTTCCGGTATTGCGGAATATCTGCACATCGCTGGGGACGTCAATCGTCTGCGGCGGGTCTGTTTCGGTCGTGGTCGTCTCTTGGTATTCCGTCACGGTCCGGGTGTATATGTTCGTAATCGACTCGTTGTACCGGAAAGTCGCGTCACTGGTCACCTCGATGCGACTGTCGTCAACGGTGATATCGCTGCCCGTCGCTGCCAACACATCGCTACCAATTTCAACATCGGCATGGTGTGGATCACGGTTGGCGTCAACGTAGTCAAACGTGCCGGACTCCAGGGATGGCGCAAAGCTATTGGCCAAGGCCTGGCTGGCCAGGCGCGCAGCGTGCTGTTCGCGGTAGAAATCGATGCTGCCGGTGTTCTCGGGATCCAGCAATGCCCGCAGGCCCAACACGTAATCGCCTTCCACGCGCCATGATTGCTGGCTGGCAAAGTAGTCTTTGATTTGCAGTCCGTTTTGGCTGCCTGTGCCTTTCAGCAGTACCAGCGCGTCATCGCCCGCACGCGTTACGGACAAATCGCCAATGCGGATGCCATCGCCGAGCTGGATACGGCTGATGCTCCCGGTTGCCTCGGAAACCTGATCAAGCCCCATATTGCGGCTGAAGAGATAGGTGTCGATGTCCGCGCCTCCGTTCAGGCCATCGTTGCCCGTCCCGCCATCGAGCGTATCGACACCGTCGCCGCCAATGAGTGCATCGGCGCCTGCGCCGCCAACCAGAAGATCGTTGCCGGAATTTCCTTGGAGCGCGTCGTCGAGCGCACGGCCATACAAACGGTCATCGCCGTCGGTGCCGACCGCACTCCCCGGCTCGGCCAGCGCATTGGCGAGCAACTCATCGTGCGTGAGCATGCCAGTTTCGCTTCGATAGCTCGTAAAGGCATGGTTGAAACCGTCTTTGATCGTAATGCGGCCGCCGGTCGCGGTGGCGATCAACAGATTTTCCACACCGCCATCGGCGACTTCGCGGGTCACCACCAGATCAGTTAGCGTCGCGCCCTTGATGTAGAGGGTATTGCTGCCATCCTGGTCATCGATAACTACCTGTCCTTGACCATCGACCACGAAGGTATCGTCGCCCTCCCCGCCGGCCAGCGAGTCGTTGCCGGATCCGGCGTCCAGCGTATCGT